>CAILMA010000034.1 GCA_903835145.1 uncultured Bacteroidota bacterium | reverse complement strand
GGTTGGCTCTTGTGATTTTAACTCGTTAACACTTAAAAAAAACGTCTTTAGCTACAAACGCCCATAAACATACATGAGCAAGCAGAGCAAAATAGTAATAATAATAACAAAATAAGGAAACAACTGCTGTTTTACGGCCGCGTTCTTCCTTTGTCGCTGGTAGTCATCAATCTCCATCAAAGCACTTTCATCACCCGCAGCAAGCAACACCAATCTGGAATGAACTTCAGGAAAATAACTGTAATCAAGAAAGCCACAAACCTTAAGTAATTCCCGAAGGATTGCATGGTTTTTCTCTATGTCGTCATATTGACGCAAGACACCTATATGGGCATCTGTAAGCACAAGCAATATATACTCCTGAAGCGAGCGATGGCTGATGCGGTAGGTGTCCATCTTTAAAACACTTTCACGCAATTGGCGACTAACAAGCAGCAACCAATCGGGAGTAATAGCAACAGTATTCTCTTTTCTAAAATTCAAACCATTTAGCCAGCACTCTTCATCATATTGCTCTTTTTTTCGTGGGTTGGAAAGGACGGAATAAGCCTCCTGCACCTCCTTGAATCTTGCCTCAGCAAAAGGCTGGTCAGGGTTCTTGTCGGGGTGAAACTGCAAAGCAAGACCGCGATAAGCTTTCTTCACTTCCGCTTGCCCTGCCGATGGCTGTACGCCAAGTATCTTATAGTAGTTTTTCAAAAATAAATATATTGACAATCAACGCGTTAGTGTCATCAGGTACTATTTCCCGTCTTTGTAGTCCCAAATGTACAAACATGCATAAGTACGATACGGAGCCCAATGAGCCGACACTTCCAGCATCTGCTTTTTAAGTTCCTTTTTATTGGTAATGTCCAGGCCATAAAGTTTCACCATTCCCTGCTGTATGCCAAGATCATCAACCGCAAAAACATCCTCCCGGCCCAGGGTAAACATCAGCAGCATCTCCACTGTCCAGCTGCCTACTCCTTTTATGGGCGTCAGCAAAGCTATGATCTCTTCATTCGACAAACGTTCAAGCGCCTCATCTGAAATACGGTGCTCTAAAAAATAGGCCGCAACATTATGCACGTAAGTCACCTTGGCATTAGACAATCCTATGCCTCTGAGCGTTTCATGCGGTTTTGCTGCAATTTGCTCCGCTGTTGGCTCGCCCTCCGGATAAAGCTCCAGGAATCGACGAAAAATGACATCGGCAACCTTGGTTGACAATTGCTGGCTCATAATAGAGGCGCAAAGCCTCAGGCAAACATTGCTGCGCTTCTTCAGCTGCCTCGGAACTATCACCTCAAGCAACGGAGCTATTGTTTTGTCCTTGGCCAAATGCTTTTGCCAAACTGTCTTAGTCATGTGTTTCTATTGAATTTTCGCACCTTAAAATCTCTAATTCAAAGATGAGTAAAATTCCTGACCAGAATCATTTTAGCCGAAATATTTATTGTAAAAATACTGGCAAAACACCGCCGGATCGGCCCTATATGAACAATCCGTTACCTTACAGTTAATTCTGATATATTGGCTCATTTCGGTGATTTAAAAACCTAATTTAGACATTATTTCACCGTTTAAAACAGAAAAAAATGGAAAGCACATTTGAAGAAGAAGTATTGCAACAGCCCGTTGCCGCATCCGGAGAACCACAGGATGAAGTAACCGAAGAAAGCGACGAACTCGCCTTTGAAGACGAAGAAGCTGAAGAAACCGAAGACCTCGAAGAGGGCGACGAAGAAGCAGAAGGTGTAGAACTTGACGAAGAAAAAGAAGAAGCATGAGCTACACGGGTATGAAATGAAAGCGGCAGCCAATTCCTTGACTGCCGCTTTTACATTTTTAAACGCACTTACTTTAAATCAGGCTTGTAATCCAGCCCCATATTATAAAACATAAATGCCCATTTATCGGCATATTCTGATATGAGCATCTCCGTTGGCTTCCCGGCACCATGGCCGGCCTTAGTTTCAATTCTTATAAGCGTTGGCGCATCGCATTTCTGAGCAGCTTGCAATGCTGCAGCAAATTTGAAAGAGTGCGCAGGCACTACCCTGTCGTCATGGTCACCGGTCAATACCATTGTAGCTGGGTAGCAGGAACCTTTTACATTGTGAACCGGTGAATACTTATACAAATATTCAAACATCTCCTTGCTATCTTCCGCCGTTCCGTAATCATAAGCCCAGCCAGCACCCGCAGTAAATTTGTTGTAGCGCAACATATCTAAAACACCAACTGCCGGGAAGCATACCTGAAACATTTCAGGATGCTGAGTCATGCACGCGCCTACAAGCAATCCACCATTAGATCCGCCAGATATCGCAAGGTATTCTTTTGAAGTATATTTTTCTTTAACGAGATATTCAGCAGCTGCAATAAAATCGTCAAACACATTCTGTTTTCTCATTTTCGTGCCTGCATCGTGCCATTCACCGCCATATTCTCCGCCTCCCCTTATGTTAG
>CAILMA010000033.1 GCA_903835145.1 uncultured Bacteroidota bacterium | reverse complement strand
TCCATCGCTGTCTTTGCTGCGTGCAAGAAGAACAATACCACTATACCTACAGTTGTTATGAGTGCTGATGTAGCCAGCAGCAGCTGGGTCTCTTATCAGTCCCGGGTTACCATCTCTAAAACGCCTACTCTGCACGTTACTATTGCGGCAGACTCGGCAACAACGCATATGCAGCTTGATCTGGGTAATTATTCTGGGCCGGGCACCTATTCGCTCTATGATTCTGCAAACAGTGCCCGATACACTGCCTTTTACTCGGGTGTCGGTAATGTAACTCACGTGGCCACATCAGGACAAATAGTAGTGACCGACAACGTACTGACGTCAACAGGAGCAACTGAAATAAAAGGTACTTTCAAATTCCTTGGCGATACGCTATCGGTTAAGAATGGCGCGTTCGATGTGATGCTTTATCTCAATTAAAAACTAAGCAGCTACCCTTTGCAACAGAATCTTACAATAACCTTCAGATGTTACTTTCACCGTGTGTGATTTATGGAGCGGAATAATAAGTACGTCGCCGGCGCGCATATGATTTTGCTCGTGCTCTATTTCTATAACGCAAGATCCTTCAACAATTAAAAACTGCTCCAATTCATTCGTGTGTATCTCGGGCGGGGTGCCTTCTTTCAGCCACACAAAAGCAGTACTAACTTCAGGAGTATAGGATATAATTCTTATCTCAATTTCTTCTTTCGGCTCGTGCAGTCTTATTTCAGGGACGTTCAGCCACGGTTCAAAAAGCGAAAGGCTGGCTTCCATATCTATTAGTGGCGGCTGTGTTGGCATTTCACCACCCTTCAGCCGCTCCATATAATCTATTTGCGCCATCAGGAATGGCCCCACAACCGGATCAGGCGTTACCGCATTGGCCATCGCATAGCTTTCCAGTGCAACACTTATCGCTTCTATCTCATTCCTTACCGCTTCATATTGTGCTGCCATTCGCTCTACTTCTTGCATTTCTGCCGCTGTAGCCTGTCCCATCACATATATTTCGAGTACTCCGGATTCAATAAATTGCTCTACCTCAGTCATTCTGAGCAAATTTAAGGTGATTCATATTTTTTCTTAAAGTTTTACTTACCATGTCAACTGGCATACCCAATAACTTAGATACATCAATAATAGAATAGCCCAACCGATAAATCAAATCAAAAACCGACAAATCCTGCACGTTTGCTGGTGCTCGGGAAGTCTTGTTTTCTTTTTCAATCGCCATTTGATCAGGGTCAACAGTTATATTTACTACGTTAGGTCCATTTTGGATTTCATTTTCTAAAATATTATTGTTCGAAGTTTCCAAAGCAAATTTTCTTGCTATCCCAATCATCCACAAAAACAGCGATCCTTCAATTGACATAAGTTCACATTTCCTGCCCCAGATTTCAAAAAAAGTCTGCTGGAGCACTTTTTCTGTGTCCTGCTCGTTTGGCAGTATTTTCAAAATCATTCCAAGTAATAGAGGTGCATACGTCACGTATAGTTGTTCAAAGGCACCTTTGTCTCCTTTACAAAACTTTTCCATTACCTGTTTATCGATAATGTAAGCCGATGCAAGAGATGCCATATTTGTTGTGAAATGATTCAAAATAAAATTAGGTTTTTTTGTCCACAAAATCCCTTAGAAGGTCTATTTCCTAAACATTAAATTGCCAGAATGCAGTTTTTTATTCCGACAATCTACAAATCTCTGGCAGTGAACCAATTAAAGATCAAATACTTAACTGAGAACCTCCGATTTATCAAATGCTATTTACACCCGCTAACTACCATTAACAGTTTTATTTTTAATTTTTAATTTAGCTTTGCTACATGTCAATAAAAGTCACCTCGCTCTGTAAAACATACGGTACTCAAAAAGCAGTTGATCACGTTTCTTTTGAACTAACTAAGGGAGAAATTGTCGGTTTCCTCGGCCCGAACGGAGCCGGAAAATCTACCACTATGAAGATGATAACCGGGTACCTGCCGCCTACCTCGGGGTCGGCTTCGGTTTGTGGCTTCGATGTGCAGGAAAAACCGATGGAGGTGCGCCGCAGAGTTGGCTACCTGCCAGAGGCTAACCCGCTCTATTACGAAATGTATGTAAGGGAATACCTGGAATTTACCGCCCGTATCCATAAGATGGGCAAAGAATCCCGCAGCCGCATTGAGGAGATGATTGAAATGACTGTACTGGGTAAGGAGGCACACAAAAAAATAGGTGCACTGAGCAAGGGCTACAAACAGCGCGTGGGCATTGCCCAGGCCATGCTGCACAACCCTGAAGTGCTCATTCTTGATGAACCGACTTCCGGACTCGACCCCAATCAGATCATTGAGATCAGGGACCTCGTAAAAAATATTGGCAGAGAAAAAACTGTTTTGCTCTCCACACACATCATGCAGGAAGTGCAGGCCATGTGCAGCAGGGTTATTATCATAAACAATGGAAAAATAGTGGCAGATGACTCCATAAGCCATCTGCGCGAGGCTAACAGTAACCTGAATGTATTGGTCGTTTCATTTGATAAGGCAATTGATGAAACACTACTCAATGAAATAAAAAGCATGAACGGATATGAAAAACTGGAAGACAACAAATACAGCCTTAAAAGCCGGGATACGGACGAACTGCCACGCGAATTAATGCAGTGGGCACTGAAGCACAACACCAACATTACATCTATGCAATCGGAAGTACATAGCCTTGAAGACGTGTTCAGAACACTCACGAAGCAGTAGGCGCGATCTACATAAAGCATGAATATTGACCCAATCAAAAACTATTACAGACACCCCCGAAAATGAAAAGGAAGCTATTATTCTTTACCGCCGCATTTATTATAGCCCTTAGTGTAAGCGCCTCTGCTCAGGATGATGACTTTTGCGATGCGGTAAACACAATACTTAGGGATGCTCCGAATCAGTTCCGCAATACCCGCACAACAATCACACAAACAAGTGCCAGTTCGGCTGTTTACAAGGCCGGAGTGATAGTGCCGGGCACTATTAGTTCCCGGTTCGTGGCAGCAGGAGGTATTTTTTATGAAGGGGCCCTCGCTCAGGCCAAAACCGTGGCTGGGGTTAAAGATGCCTACGAGAAATACAAACTGAAACTCAAAGACTGCCTCTCACCGGCTGGCTACCGCATGGTATTGCTCGATAATTTCTACGAAGGATTAAGCGAATACAAAAAAGTGGCCTACATGCCTCCTAAGAAAATATTCACCGACACCACAGCCCCCGCAAATGTCAAGGGTAGTAAAGCTGCTGGTCCGGCAAAAAAACCTACGTTCGACTTAAAACAACTAAAGGGACACGTAACCCTCGAGCTCGACTACGAAAAAACATCAAAAATATACACGCTTGTTTTGTACGTGTACGAACATTAATATAACCCTTCGGATTTTTTTTGCTCATTGCTAAAGGAATGCCCTTAGTTTTATAACCCCGACGGATTGCCGAATTTCTGCATGGTAATACTACTGGGGCGGGTATCGTGCAGTCGCATATTTTTCAATAAAAATTTTATATAAATCACAAGCAAAACCCTACCTTAGTATTTATGTAACTGAAGTGCGAAAAATCCTGTTAACCTATGCGGCAAGCTACTATCATCTTGTTTCTTTTGTGTCTCACCATGCCATCAAGCGCACAAAACTGGGAATGGGCAAAAGCCCCCACCGGTAAAACACAAACGTTCCCGCCTTTTTACTTTGTGGGTAGCGAAGGATGGCTGGTAAAAACAGCAGGAGCGAACCACGTTTATACAGCGGGCACAAACTGGGACCATACTATGTCCTTTGGCTCCTATACTTTCTATGATTCTATCATTTACCGCAGCAATATAATAAATGGCAATGCCCAAATCGTAATTGTTAACTATGACAATGCAGGCAATGTTATTTGGGCTAAAGCAAGTAACTACGGGTGTGGAGTACCCATAGATATTGCGCCCGATGCACTGGGGAACCTCTATGTCTACGGAGCATTCCTTAGCGACAGTCTACAGTTCGATTCTTATTTGTTTACCAACCCGCGATTTAATATAAGCACCTTTGGTGTGGCGCCTTGCAACTACTTCCTGCTCAAGATCAATCCGGCGGGTAACGTTGAGTGGGTAAGAACTGGCTCTCTTTCCTTCAAGAGTGAGTACTACAATATATCCAACCAAGGAGGGTTAGCAGTCGATGCGCAGAACAATGTTTACATAGCGGGGTCTTTTATAGATCCAACATCTACCATTGGCTCAACGGTGCTCACCAACACGAATCCCGGAACTGACGATATGTTTATCGCCAAGTACAGCCCATCTGGGAATCCCGTTTGGGCTCGTAGCTTTGGGGGAAATCTTGATGACGAAATAGATGGTATTGCAGTGAGCAACAACCAGTTGTGTATTGTGGGTAATCTTACATCAGACAGCTTTGCCATCGGCAGTTATACCCTGGCCTATTCTGGTCCTCCCATCATCTCAGGCTCAAGAACTGAAAATTGTTTTCTGGCGGCATTTGACACCGCTGGTAATAACCGCTGGGTGGTAACCAGCCCCAGCATAGCACATCCGCACACCATAACCATTGATGGGCTCAATAATATTTATTTCTGCGGAAGAGTTACGGATACATCCTTTGTATTCGGAGGCACATCGGTATCAATACCACCTATGGAATCAGCAGGCTTCCTG
>CAILMA010000032.1 GCA_903835145.1 uncultured Bacteroidota bacterium | reverse complement strand
TATATAAAGTTGGCCTATAAGAGGAATCTGATCATCGACCTGGCTGCCGAATTAAACGTAGATATAACGCCCTATCTGTAGCGATTGGTATAAAAATTGAATGTCCTGAGTTTTCTTCAATAAATTTGCCCCAATAATGATAAGAATAGGAAAAATTGTAGCCACCCACGGGCTGCAGGGAGCCGTAGTATTTACGCATGTAGCCAGCGATTCGAAGTGGATGAAAAAGGGAATTGCGCTCATGGTAGAGATGCAAAAAGGGAGCTTTATACCGTACTTCGTGAGTGACTTTAAAACTGCCAAAGCGAATGAGTTTATCCTCAACATTGAAGAACTGGACAAAGTAGATGCTGCAAAAAAACTGGTAACCAAGAGTGTGTTTGTAGAAGAAGATGTGCTTGCTGCATATGCAAGGCAATCGCCGCTGCTCTGGATAGGTTTTAATGTAACGGACGTGAATTATGGGTTGCTGGGCCCAATAGAAGATGTTATGCAGGCTCCCAATCAATGGCTGGCGAAAATTGTGGTAGAGGGTAAGGAAGTGCTTATACCACTGATAGACCATGTGATAAAGGATATCAACATAAAGGCAAAAAGGTTGGTTATAGAGCTGCCGGCCGGCTTGCTCGATGTGTACCTGGGCTAAGTATTTTACAGAATAGTTGTTTAAACTGATTTCATGAGAATAGATATAATTACCGTACTGCCTGAGTTGCTTGTTAGTCCGTTTGCACATAGTATGATGAAGCGGGCGCAGGAAAGAGGTTTGCTGGAAGTGCTTACCCACAATGTGCGGGACTACACTCCCTACCGGCAAGCGCAGGTGGACGACTATCAGTTTGGCGGCGGTGCCGGGATGGTGATGATGCCGGAGCCACTTGCTATATTAATTGAAAAATTGCAAAGCGAACGGAAGTATGACGAGGTGATATACATGACACCGGATGGCGATTTATTTAACCAAAAAGCTGCAAACACCCTTTCGCTAAAAGAAAATATTATCATTATTTGTGGGCACTACAAGGGCATTGACGACAGAATACGCCAGCACTATGTAACCCGTGAAATTTCTATTGGAGATTATGTATTGAGTGGTGGTGAGCTGGCTGCTGCAGTGGTTGTAGATGCGATAGGTCGGCTACTGCCGGGTGTGCTTAACGACGAAATGTCGGCCTTGTTCGATTCTTTTCAGGATGGGCTGCTGGCACCACCGGTATATACGCGTCCTGCAGACTTCAGGGGTTGGGTAGTGCCTGATATATTGTTGTGCGGTGACCCTAAAAAAATAGATGACTGGCGGCAGGAGCAATCGCTAAAACGGACTGCTGAACGGAGACCCGAATTGCTGAAAGGCCTGGAGTAGCGATTGGATTCAATTCTTAAGCTGTAAATATCGTTCCATATGAAGTCCCGTGGTCACTTTTTGCTTTCTGTTTTAACAACAATCGTATTGATTTTTCAAACGGCTGAGGTTGGGGCAAGAGCGGTGCGAGCACACCCCGTATGCATGGGCAAGCACCTACGGAAAATGCAGCCCGCCCCGGTGAATGTAGCGCGGGTTTTTCTGGACAAGGAAGGGCATTATTATCCTGATTGTGCATTGCCTGATTGGCAGCTTAGGCAGTGCAATGCGTCGCTTTTTGACTGGTACCGGAGTCACCCGGAACGGCTTGACGAAATTTGCGCGGCTTATGGTGTTAAGGTTGCTACCCTAAAAGATACGGACAGAGTACTGAACAGCCTTAATGGCAGTATCATAGATAGTTTAGTGAGGTCTATAAACAAAAGGGCGGCCGACTATGATGTAGTAGCTGTTTCCATTCACGGGTTTCGGAAAAAGCCATACAATAACTGCGATATATTTACCCGCTCCTCACGCATTGACAGCAGGCGGCTGGAAGCCAGTATCAATGAAAATACAGGCAAAAAAGTATTTTATATAGAGCTGTATTGGGATTGCCAGTTTGTGAACCTGATTCATGCGATGCTCTTCAATTCAGGATATAAAATGTTTCATGACTATGGTGTGCCCAATGCAACTGTGGCCGGCATCGCACTAAGAAATGTAGTATCGAGGATTGAAAAACAGGATGTTGCAATAGTTACCCATAGCCTGGGGGCGAGGGTGGGGTGTGCATTGCTCTTTAATACCGGGGCCAATGTTGCTGAAGAGATAAAAAGCCCGACGCCCGCACAAACCAACGTTTCAGTTTTAATGATAGCGCCGGCTGTGGGCGCAGATCTGTTTAGTAATTATTTTCACCGGAGCGCCGGGAAAACTTTGCCGGGCGACAATTACCACCCTGGTATCGTCTATAATCACAACGACCTTGTATTGCAAAAGCATACAAAATTCTGGTTCATTAAAATTGGGAACCTGACTGCCCGGGATTTGGGACCAACCACGCTGGGCTGCGACTATGAAGGGGATATTGATAAACTCAGGACCCTTATAAAACCCGCAACGCTGCAGGCTTTTGATCTGTCGCAGAAGGGGAGGCATGCAAGGAAATGCCACTACCTCAATCATTGCTATATAAAGAACAGTGCTAAATTTCCTGATGCGATTAAATGGTGTTTTAGGTGATTGTGTGGGGTGCTGCCATTTATAAGTTTAATAAAATAAAAATAATAGTCATTTCATTTTGCCGTGTAAATAAATATTTTTACCTTCGGAATAGCTTTTATTGTTTTGTATTTCAAATATGTTCTTTCACTGAATGGATTTATAATTTATCTTTCATTTATCAGGCACTTTTAATCGTGTGTTCACAGATCAACAATGCAATAATCGATACAGATTGGGGTACTACTGCAACCTTACTAAACTATTCGCTTGATAGTTTTGCGAATACGGCGACAGATACAACAACTGGTGTTATAATGGCCGACGATACTGCTGCCGATAATGTTGTGACAAACTACATTACCTATTACAAATTACTTCGTAAGTTTGTTGGAGATAGTTTAACTGTAAATGATAGTTTGGAGATCATCACTATGGCCAACCTTTGCCCCAATATCGACGGCGGTGTAGTGTATCAAGCTCGTGC
>CAILMA010000031.1 GCA_903835145.1 uncultured Bacteroidota bacterium | reverse complement strand
TAATTGAATATCAAAAGTTGCTAAATAACCTTATTTTTGTATAACCAGCAACCAATTCAAATCAAGGTGTCTAAATGATTAAGAAAATTGAAATACAGAATTACAAGTCTATCGAAAACCTCGAATTAGAAATAGGCAGATTCAACATATTTATTGGAGAGAATGGCTGCGGGAAAAGTAATTTATTAGAAGCGCTTGCATTTGCATTGTATGCTGACGATGCAGGGAAACTCGCTTTGAAAGGTATAAGAGTAACGGAACCGAAATATTTTAGAAGTGGCTTTTCAAGCTCAAAATTGAACAATATTTCTATTGGTTTGTACGATGTAGATGATGATAAATACGAACTAATTTGGTCTAATTCTGATACAGCCTATTCAAAATGGGAATTTCAGGAGTCTTTTGACAGCACTTCTGTTAAAGGTGCCAATGGTAAGACTCATGATACATTGCAAAGGGCGACACAAGGAATAATCTATGCTCATGAGGTGGCAGATTATATTCTTTATGCTCCAGAAAACTACTTTCTTAGAAACTACAATATCGACGGTCCCTACGAGCAACCACTTGGGTGCAGGGGGGAAGGCTTATTGAAGCTTCTTAAAATTATTAAGCAGGAGAAACCGGAGGAATTTAAGGAGATTGTAGAGAACCTGCACCTGATAGATTGGTTCTCCAATATTGAAATAAACGAAGATAGCTTTAGCGGGGCTGAGTTCAGGCTAACCGATAAATATCTCGAAGACGGGATTGGCGGCTTCGATATTAAAAATGCCAATGAAGGGTTTTTTCTATTGTTGTTTTATGTCACTTTATTTGTGAGCGACTATACTCCAAAGTTTTTTGCAATTGATAATATTGACACTGCGCTCAATCCTAAATTGTGCACAAAAATGATAGAAATCCTCGGAGGGCTTGCCAGAAAACATGGAAAGCAGGTATTGATAACGGCTCATAATCCTTCCATTTTAGACGGCATAAATTTAAATGATTCCGAGCAGCGATTGTTTGCTGTGTCGAGGAATAAAAACGGATATACAAAAGCGAACCGCATAGAAAAGAAGGCGCCGCTGGAAGGTGAAAAAACGCTAAGGTTGTCAGAACAGTTTTTACGAGGTTATATTGGCGGCATTCCTAAAAATTTTTGATGAGTACTTTTGGAATTATTTCGGAAGGCCCGAGTGACCAGATTGTTATTGAAAATATCCTTTGCGGGTATTTTTCAAATCCCGATTTGATTGTTCGGCATCTACAACCAATGCACGACGCGACCGATAGCGATAGCCGCAAATATGGTGGGTGGATGCGGGTTTTTGAGTATTGCCGATCGCAATATATTATTGAAGCTCTTGAGCAAAATGACTATCTTATCATACAGATAGATACGGATTGTTGCGAGGAAAAACATTTCGGAGTAAGCCGAAGAGACGCTTCAGGAAAAGATAGAACGCCTGAAGAAATCATAAAGAGCGTTGCTGAGAAATTCGAAGATTTATTTTCCACAACTCATGGAGAAAATTTTGCTCACTTTAAACACAGGCTTTTGTTTGCCATTTGTGTTGAGGAGCTTGAATGTTGGTTATTACCACTGTATCACAATGATAAAATTAAGGCTTCCATTCGCAGCTGTATTGCCAAGCTAAATCCTAAATTAGAAGCAGCGTTCGGTGTTTACATTGACAAAAGCAATAAATCACCAGTGTTGCGGCACTACGATAGATTTTCGAGGCCGTTTCTAAAACGGAAGACGATTGACGCGATTTACGATCACAACGTAAGCCTGAAAGTCTTTTTCGATGTTCTTGGTAAAATTGAGACGTGAAATTTCTGATGTAAAAATGTTGAATATCTATACTCGTAATCGTTGCTGGACTCGAAGCACCTTTTTTATTTTTGTTGCATTGCAACCCGATATTTCTTCGGGCGGATTTTCGGTTTGGGAAAAAGAACTCATTTTGAACACAATCCTTTAAATAAGAAAAGACGGCGTATATATCCTCGATATTTAATGTGAAATAGCGCTCTAAAATCATTTTGCTTGACCAACCAGCAATAAACAATTCCAATATTAGTTCCACAGATATTCTGGTTCCCCTTTTGGTTGTGTGCCAAGTAATATTTGGGGGGGCCGAAACTATTTTTTCAGTCCGGTTCATAACTCAAAAAAAGGAGAAAAGTACCATGAATCAATTCAATTGGGAATGAACCAAATTAATTTGCGCTCATACAAACATTTGGGATATTGTTAAATGCAATGTAACATATTCGAGGCTTCAATGACGTCTTACTCAGCCTGATATCAATCATAATCCCTTTTTTGCAAATCCGTTGTATCCCGTTAACTTTGCGTAGTTTTTATATTTTTACTTTCTGCTGACAACCAAAATTAATTACGAATATGAATTTGTTTTTTGTTCAGAACAAAGAATTCACCGGGCGCCACATAGGGCCAAGTGCAGGTGAAACTAAGGAGATGCTCAACACCATTGGTATTGATAGCATGGAAGAGCTGATAGGGCGCACGGTGCCGTCGGCAATTAGAATGGATCATAAGCTCAATATTCCTGAGTCGGTAAGTGAAGCTGAATACCTTGCCGAAGTAAGGGCGATTTCGCTTAAGAATAAACTTTGCAAAAACTATATTGGTCAGGGCTACTACGATACACACACACCGAGTGTGATACTTCGCAATATTTTCGAAAACCCGGGTTGGTACACACAATACACCCCCTATCAGGCTGAAATTGCCCAGGGCAGGCTGGAAAGTTTACTGAACTACCAGACAATGGTTTGCGACCTTACCGGCATGCCAATGGCCAATGCATCGTTGCTCGATGAGGCTACCGCAGCCGCTGAGGCAATGACGATGTTCTTCCACATGCTGAACAAAGACGATAAAAACCCTGAAAGGCCTAAGTTTTTTGTTGATCATGATGTTTTCCCACAAACTAAAGATGTAGTATTAACCCGTGCTGAGCCGCTTGGCATTGAAGTTGTATTCGGCGACTACAGAATCGCAGACCTCGATATTACTTACTTTGGTGCACTTGTACAATATCCTAACGATAAAGGCAGCATAGAAGACTATCGCGGTTTCATAGCTACGATGCATGAAGCGGGTGGTTATGTAGCTATGGCTACAGACTTGCTTGCACTCACCTTGCTCACCCCTCCGGGTGAACTGGGTGCTGATGTGGCGCTTGGTACAGCTCAGCGCTTTGGTGTCCCGTTGGGCTTTGGAGGTCCTCATGCTGCATTCTTTGCTGCAAAAGATGATTTCAAAAGGCAGATACCAGGTCGTATTATCGGCATAAGCATCGATGCGCAGGGCAACCGCGCGCTTCGTATGGCTCTGCAGACTCGCGAGCAACACATTAAGAGAGAAAAAGCAACTTCAAATATTTGCACAGCGCAGGCTTTGCTGGCTAATATGGCTGCAATGTATGCCGTATACCATGGTCCTGACGGGCTTAAAAACATTGCCAAGAGAGTAGGCGCACTAACGCAGGCACTCGGCGACGGTCTTGTAGAAAGCGGGCATAAATTACACGGCAAAAGCTACTTCGATACTATTACTGTATCGGTGGCTGATGTTGCAGCTATTCGCTCTGCTGCCGAAGCGAAGAGCATTAATTTCCGTTATCACCCTGATGGGCAAATCGGTATTTCGCTTGATGAAACTACGACTCCAAGAGACGTAATGGATATCCTCAGCGTGTTTGCGCTGGATGGTGCTACAGTATCGCTGAGCATGGATGAGGATATGATTTTGGAACACATTCCAACGTCACTCACCCGTACATCTGAAATACTTTCACAGAGCGTATTCAACAGCCACCACAGCGAAACGCAGATGATGCGTTACATAAAGATGCTTGAAAACAAGGACATCAGCCTTAATATGAGTATGATTTCTCTGGGTTCATGTACCATGAAGCTGAATGCGGCTACAGAAATGATGCCACTTAGCTGGCCTAACTGGAGCAAGATACATCCTTTTGCTCCGCACGACCAGACGCTTGGTTATGCGCAGATAGCAAAAGAACTGAGCGAGTACCTTTGCGAAATAACTGGATTTGACGCTTGCAGCCTTCAGCCAAACAGCGGTGCGCAGGGTGAATATGCCGGCTTGCTGGCAATACGTGGTTACCACCACAGCCGCAACGAAGCGCACAGGGATGTGATTCTTATCCCTATTTCAGCCCACGGTACAAACCCTGCAAGTGCAGTAATGGTAGGCTACAAAGTAGTGGTGGTCAAGGCGCTTGAAAGCGGTTACATTGATGTAGAAGATCTGAAACTGAAAGCCGCACAGCACGCTGATAAGCTTGCAGGTATTATGATTACTTATCCAAGTACCTACGGCGTGTATGAAGAAACTGTAAAAGACATAACCGAAATAGTACACAGCTATGGTGGACAGGTATACATGGATGGCGCCAATATGAATGCTCAGGTGGGTCTTACCGCTCCGGGCCTCATTGGTGCTGACGTTTGCCATCTTAACCTGCACAAGACTTTTGCTATTCCTCATGGTGGCGGCGGCCCGGGCGTAGGTCCGATTTGCGTTCGCAAACACCTTGAAGCGTTCCTCCCAGGTCATATCACTTTCAATAGTGAAACAAGTGCACACCACGCGGTTTGTGCTGCTCCTTATGGTTCTGCAAGCATCCTGCTCATATCTTATGCATACATCCGTATGCTGGGTACCACAGGTGTTCGTCAATCAACTGAATATGCTATCCTGAATGCGAACTATATGCGTGCGCGTTTGCAGAACGACTTCGATATCCTCTATACTGGTACCGGCGGTACTTGTGCCCATGAGTTTATCGTAGACCTTCGTCCGTTTAAAAAGACAGCAGAAATTGAGGCATCAGATGTTGCAAAACGCCTGATTGACTATGGTTTCCATGCCCCAACTATGAGCTTCCCGGTTGCTGGTACTATTATGATAGAGCCAACTGAAAGTGAAGATAAGGGTGAACTGGACCGCTTCTGCGACGCCCTGCTGAGCATTCGTGCTGAAATAAGGGAGATAGAAGAAGGCCGTGCTGACAAACTGGATAATGCATTGAAAAATGCACCACACACTCAGTTTGTACTTACTGCTGAAGAGTGGAACCACAAATATAGCCGCCAGAGCGCCGCTTTCCCATTGCATTGGGTGAAGAACAACAAATTCTGGCCAAGCGTTGCAAGGGTAAATGATACATTCGGCGACCGTAACCTGGTTTGTACTTGCGAGCCAACTGAAGCTTACGCTGAAGCATAATTGTGAATCTGATTATATTGAAAATGGCAACCGGTTTTGTACTGGTTGCCATTTTTATTTTTAAGTATTGTGGAGTGATTTATAGCTTTTAGGCGACGACCTTCGGCATATATTTCGAATAGCCATCACCCCTTGCTCCGCTTTTGAAGAAAAAAGACGACGCAGGCCGAGAGCGGAGGCAGCACTTAAAGTTCCCCGTGACGACCACGTTCGCTGGAACAAGCCCATCTCACTCAGGAAGCCCTGCGGGCTTCAATTTGAATAGCCGCCGGCGAAACCGGCGGTTAAAAACAGCAGACCACCAACGCCGCAGGTGTTGAACACCACGTAAGCCAACTACAAATCACCTGATTCAAGTCATATCAATCGCCCGTTCTGCCACTTGCTAAGGGGTCCGTACCCGTCTCTCCTTGGCGTACGTGTCTCGCCGCGGCGGATGAAGATATCAGCGGAATGATGCGAATTATTAACGTTTAGTCGATTTATAAGATGCTTAAAAGGCAATAAGCGGCTATGGTTGGGCTTTGGTACTTAGAGAGCTCGTGGCTCCTGTTAGCCATTTCCCAAAGTTCTTCATCAGGTTTTGCCATCATTTCTATCAGAGCATTTTTAAGCGCAGCAAGGTTGCCACTCTCAAACACAAAGCCGTTGTAATTATTAATTACCAGCGAGTCTCCCGCACCAACATTATCAGAACAGATAACTGGTAACCCCGCCATGGTGAACTCATGTACCACCACGCCCCAGGGCTCCTTGGTGCTCGGCAGGCAGAACACACCCCAGTTACGGCTGCCGTTGGCAAGCTCCTGCGGCGTCATGAAGCCTTTTACTTTTATATCAGCAGTTGCCGTTACCGGCACATCACCAGCACCCACAAGTGTGAGCGACCAGTCATTTTTTACTTCATTTTTAGCTTGCGTAAAAGCTTCAACCAAAAGATCCAATCCCTTCACTTTTGCAAACCGGCCCACATAAACAAGCTCATGAGGGTATTTTTCTTTTTTTGCCGCCTTGTAGTCAAGAAATGCCTTCGGGAATATGTTGGCATCGCCCGTGTACATGTTGCGCACGATTTTGTTTTTGGCGTACCCCATGCGGCGGGTATATTCGTAAGAACGCTGGCTGGGCACCCAGAAGTACTCAAAATACTTTTTGTAAACCCACTTGCTGGTGAGCGCGGCTATCTTATTTTTCAGGCTGCCATCCCACTGGTTATCGCAGGCCGATATGATTTTTATTTTGTCCTTAAAATGCAGTACAGCCTCCAGATATAATTTATCCATGCGGCCGGAGATATAAAGCAGCGGCGGGTTCTTGCCCTCAATAAACTGAATAATGGATTCTCGTGTAAAAGATGACCTTTTATGAAACGTAATGCCGGGTTCGTTCACAGGCACAAACGGCGTTTTTTTGCGGGCATCGTCCCAGCAGATACAATCTACCGCTATTCCAAAATCTTGTGCCAAAACCCTCATTACCGATATGGCGTAGGGCATTACCTCAGAATACAGATAAACAATATTTTTAGCCGGTGTCAACTTGTCCTTTATGTTTTTTAGCGCCTTTCGGCAGGTTGTTTATTATTTGCGTTTCTCCATTTTGCTCAGCTCGTTATACACGTCAAGGTATTGCTGTGCTATAACGTCATGCCGGAAAGGAATTATATTTTTTGTGCCCCGGGTTACCATTTCTTTATAAAGTTCGGAGTTGGTCAGCAACTTAAAGATAGCGTCTTTTATTTCTTCTGGTTTATCAGGGTTTACGAGCAGAGCTGAATCACCTGCTACTTCCTTCATGGCGCCAAGGTTGCTTGTTACAACTGGCCGCCCAACAGACTGTGCCTCAATAATGGGCATACCGAAACCCTCGTGGAACGATGCAAAAAACAGTACGTCGCAGTCTTGATATCGCTCAAATATTTGCTCATCAGTAAGGTTGTTGTGTATGGTATAAGATACATTGCTGGCTTTTAATGC
Organism: uncultured Bacteroidota bacterium; assembly: GCA_903835145.1. Classification (GTDB taxonomy): domain Bacteria; phylum Bacteroidota; class Bacteroidia; order Chitinophagales; family Chitinophagaceae; genus Flavipsychrobacter. The sequence continues at coordinate 695 of CAILMA010000031.1, read as the reverse complement.
AGCCAGCTCATTTTCGTTCGGGTAGGCCACGATATCGAGGTGTACATCGGTGTTTTTCACAGCCTCTATCAGGTTTTTGAGGTTTTTGTGCGGTCCTGTACCTATTTGCAGTATTCGGGGTGTTTTGTTTAGTTCCGTTTTGGGCGATGGCCTGAAAACCGGCTTCACCGGGTCATGAATAACTCTTATGCGTTCCTCAGGATATCCGAGGTAATCAATAAGTTTTTTCCTTGTAAAGTTAGAGACCACTGTAACAATATCAACATGCCTTAGCGGGAGTTGAAACCAAAACAACTTGAAACTCACGAACCTTATCCAGCTTTGTTTTTTCAGGTTTTCGTAGTGCCCGAAGTCGTGCATCGTTATGATGTTCTTACGGCCTTTGAGCCCAAGCGCAAGAAAATTCACATCGCCTGTAATGTGGTTAATTTCGCTGGCAGCCTTGCCTGCCATTTTTACATTTTGCATGCGCGACATAGCCCCGTCGCAATAAAACTCTTTTATTTCAATTTTACCTTTCAGGCAGGCACTTACCATTTGAAAAATCCCTTCTATCGAAAGCCCGGTTTTTCTCGGTGCTCTATAAAAGTAGGTAACTGAAAGCATAAGTGAATGGACTATTGATTTATTGTTAGTTATTGAAAAAGTCGCGTTTTATCGAACTTGAGGGTGACCAAAGATAAAAAAATAATTCC
>CAILMA010000030.1 GCA_903835145.1 uncultured Bacteroidota bacterium | reverse complement strand
GTATATGATAATCTACTTGCTAATCCAAAAAAAGAACTAGATAAGATCCATGAGTTTTTAGGTTTAGATCCATATGACTATGATTTCTCCAACATTGATGGTTCATCTGTTAAAGAGGATGATGAGAATCTTCATGGATACGCTGGTATGCACGATGTTAAGCCTGTACTGGCTAAACAACACAATGATAAGTCACAGCATTTATTAAAGCATCATTACAATCAATTTTGCCAACCTGAATTCTGGAATAATGATATGAGATCTATTCCTGAATTAGATGATCTTGACTTACAAGTAGAATCAGGTAAGATGGGGGATTTTGTTGAAGGTTGGAGATTGTCAGAAAAACTTCAAGCTGAAAGACCTACAGACCATCGTGCAGCATACAATAGGTCATGGTATCTATTAAAGCAAGGTAAAATTGGTGAAGGTTACAAACAGATGGACCGTGGTCGTTTTTGTGGTATTATTGGCGAACGGAGGCCGAATACACCTGCACCTGAATGGGATGGAAAAACCAGAGGAACTATTTTGTTGTATTGTGACCATGGGCTTGGCGACCAAATACATCAAGTAAGATATGCAAGAGATTTGGCTAGACGTGGTAATAAAGTTATCGTATGTTGTTCAGGTCAATTAGTATCGTTGTTTCAAGATGTAGAAGGGGTATCAGCGGTCATACAGGTTGGTGCCGAATATGGTATTTACCATGATTTCTGGTGTTATGGTATGACTGCACCTAATTATCTTGGATATGAAATGGCAGACTTACGTGGTGATTCATATATTGTCAAGCCTAATGTTATCAAGGGTAAAAAGAAAAGAATTGGACTTAGATGGCAAGGCAACTCCAAGTTTGAGGATGACCATAACAAACGTTTTCCGTATCAGTTGATGTTTGATGCAATTAAAGATTATAATAATGACTATGAATTTATTTCTTTACAAAGAGATGAAGGAGCAGAATTCTGCCCGGAGTGGGTAAAACAGGTACCACTAAATACATGGGAAGATACAAGAAATGCTACAGCATCTTGTGATTTAGTAATATCCTCTTGTACATCTGTCAGTCATTTAGCAGCAGCAATGGGTATAAATACATGGGTGGTTATTCCTGTTATGGGGTATTATCTGTACGCATTGGACGGGGACAAGACACCGTACTACGACAGCATGACGCTCTTTAGACAGGAAGTATTTGGTGAATGGGAAGCTCCTTTTAACAAGATCAAAGAGAAGTTAAACATGAACAAAGTAGAGTTAAGGATGGTATCTTAAATTTTTAGCAGAAAGGAATATTTATGTCTTTATATGTACGCATTGAAAACGATGAAGTTAAAGATTGTTGGGACACCCCACCAGCAGAAGGAGTTAATAACAATGGGTGGAAAAACGCAATAGAGGTACGCCCTACCATCATCCCTAACCGTCAAGGCTATACCGCCCACACTTTTGATCTTACAAAAGACCCTGTGGAAATCGTGTACGGCACATTTGATATTAATGTGAATGACCGAAAAACCAACATGAAACAAAATACACAGTTTACATTCCAACAAGTTGTGAATGAGCAAGCAAGAGCCCCTTTGGCTTATGATCCTACAGTGATTGAGTCAGCCCGTCAAACAATGGTTGCCAAGCAAGCAGCTATTGATGCTTGTACCACTCACGATGAATTGGATACGTTAAATTGAAAATTTTAGTAATGGGTTTGCCCGGTGCAGGTAAAACAACTTTAGCTGAGTGTTTAGCTAGAGAACTGAAAGCCGCCCATTTCAACGCAGATGACATCAGAAAACACATCAACAAAGATTTGGGATTTAGCCCAGAGGATCGGGTTGAGCAAGCCAGACGGATGGGTCACTTGTGTGATATTACAAGTAAGTTTGGTGCGCATTCTATTGCAGACTTTGTTTGTCCAACACCTGAGTGCCGTGAGGCTTTCGGTGCTGATTTTTTAATTTGGGTGGATAGGATCAAAGAAGGACGCTTTGCGGATACCAATAAGCTGTTTGTTCCTCCTGTCACTTGGGATTACCGTGTTACACCTAAAT
>CAILMA010000029.1 GCA_903835145.1 uncultured Bacteroidota bacterium | reverse complement strand
CCCACATGATTGTCGTCACCTTCCTAATGGCTAAACCAATTACCGTTGCTGAACAGTGCTACGCCAAAGAAGTATAATAGTAGCCGCGCAGCCGGAACTCAATTTTTCAAAGAATTTTATTCTATACTTTTCCTTTATACCAACCTAATGTAACACAGGCAGTATGATGCCGGATGGATGGTCTTTACTGCAGAAAATTTTAATATCACACGGAATGAAGTCTTTTTTGGAGCAGGTGTAAATGTCTACGAACTGCTGCGGGTTGCGGTCCACCAGCGGAAACCAGGAGCTCTGGACCTGCACCATGATGCGGTGGCCTTTTTTGAACACATGGGCCACATCGGGGAGGGTATACTTAACCTCGGTTACTTCTTCGGGCTCAAAGGCTTCCGGCGTTTCGAAGCTGTTGCGGTAACGGCCACGCATTACTTCGCCGCGCACCAGCATCTGGTAGCCATCCATAGGGTAGTTTTTACCGTTACCATTGCCAAAGATCGTGGTGTCATATGCAAAATTATCAGGGAAAACGTCTATAAGCTTCACCACAAAATCGGCATCGGTGGTGTTTATGGCGGTAAAAAGATCGGCAACAAGCGGCCCACCCAGAGTGAGCTCATCCTTTAGCGTGTCTGTCTGGTAGACAAGCACATCTGGCCGGCGCGATGCAAATCGTTGGTCGTCACTCATATACTCAGCCGTTCTGCCAAAGTGAACGTCTTCAGTATAAGGAACCGGTTTTTGAGGGTCGCTGGTGTACCTGTTAAAGTCATTTTCGCCGAAACCAGTTGAAACTTTTGGCGTCAGGCCGCCATCGGCATGCAGGTACATATGCGTATTTTGGGTGCCGGCAGCCGGCCATGTATCGAATTTACGCCATTGGTTAGCGCCACTAAAGAAGATGCTTGCTTCGCTTATTGTTGCTGCGCTGCCTGTTCCCTCGAGGTAATATTCAAAAAAGGGTATTTCGACATTTTCCTGATACCACTTAGAATTATTAAGGCCAAAACGGACATTGCCGAGGTATTCACCCTTTGTCCTTGCCCAACCGCCGTGCGACCAGGGACCCATTACCAGTTTGTTGTTGTTCGAGGCTTTTTCTTCTATAGCCTTGTAAAGGTTCCACGCACCAAAGCAATCTTCGGCATCGAAAAGCCCACCAACCACCAGCGTAGCAACGGTATTGGGTATATACTGAACAAAATTCCTTGTATTGCGTTGCTGCCACCATTTGTCGTAGTTGGGGTGCGCGTAAAGATCCTGCCAGAATTTTATGCTATCGCCCATAATTGCAGCCATATCTTTAAGCGTAGGAATACTCAAGTAAAACTTATAATTATCCTTAGTAAAGTATTGAAAACCAGGCAATCCTTTTTGAGTTGGTATAGGTCTTGGCTTTCCGAAAGAAGAATAGAAGCTGAATGCGTCCATTTCCATAAAGGCACCGTTGTGGTGAAAATCATCGCCTATAAACCACTCGGTTACCGGGGCCTGCGGGCTGGCAGCTTTCAGCGCCGGGTGGCCACAAAGGGCACCCATAGTGGCGTAAAAACCCGGATAAGATATACCAAAAATACCCACCTTTTTGTTGTTGCCTTTCACGTTGTTAACGAGCCAATCAATAGTATCGTAGGTATCGGTAGCTTCATCAGTGGTCACCCTGTCGTTATTGGGCACAAACGGGCGCACATCAACAAACTGCCCCTCACTCATGTAGCGCCCCCTCACATCCTGCAACACTATTATATATCCGCGCTTGAAGTATTGCAGATAATGCGTATTCCAATACCTTTTGAACGCATTTTCACCGTAAGGTGCTATTGAATAGGGCGTCCGATTCATTAAAATCGGATGTTTCTTACTCTTATCATTAGGTGCATAAATCGCGGTGAACAACCTCACGCCATCGCGCATTTTAATATATACCTCTTTCTTTGTATAATTTTGTGCCATCCATACCGAATCAGCCGTTGTAGCAACCGCAACACACGGCAATAGAAACAGAAAAAGCCCAAGTAAGAATTTATTCATTATTTGCAGGTTTGAAGGCTAAAGGTACAAAAGGTAGTGAAAGAAGGTGGGCGGCAGTGGAAGTTGATAATACGAGATTGAGTATTCGTAGCTGGCAAGCGTCCCATCTAATCAAATCCAAGATAGGTTCAATTCTATTTACCACCCAAAGCCGTTCAACCCCCTCGGGGTTGGAGATT
>CAILMA010000028.1 GCA_903835145.1 uncultured Bacteroidota bacterium | reverse complement strand
TTATATTTATTAATTTTTTTAACTGCCATTAATAGCCGGAAATGAAAAGAGGAATTTATACTGTTTTAGCCATTACTGTTTTAGCTGTTCTTTCCCTTGCATCCTGCAAAAAAGATTATCATTGCCAGTGCACTTACAACAATCAGGTGATGCTTGTTAAGGATCTTGGAAGTCAGGTAAAAAAAGATGCTGACAACCTCTGCTCAGCCTATGACTCTACTATTACCGGTGAGCAGTGGAACTGTATCGTTTATTAAAACCATGCCCTCATCCTCTTTTTAGATTTCATTGCTCATTCGCATATATCGGCTATATGTTACAGTGAGCCCCTGTGTTTTCAAACCATACCTTATCCCGGGTCCAGCAATTCTTAATATCCCGGTCTAATCGCCTTTCAGCTTATTTAAATTATAAAAATGCAACGCCTGCAAAACTTTGACCCGAACTCAGTAGGGATTAAATCAAACAATATTTTCGGACTTCCTTTCAAAGAAGAAGAAGCTGAACTGATTTTACTTCCCGTGCCATGGGAGGTAACTGTATCTTATCGCGTAGGGACCGCGCAGGGACCTGACCATATCTTTGAAGCAGCGATGCAGGTAGATCTCATGGACCCTGATGTTACAGACGGCTGGAAGAAAGGATTTTATATGCTGCCGGTTGATAAAAACATCCGCACCAAGAGCGACTATCTCCGTCAGTGCACGGAGCTTATTCTCTCCCACATGATGGATGGTGGCCTCGTTGCCGACAACGAACAACTGTCGCACAAACTGAAAGAAATAAATGAAAATGGCAAGCTGCTCCACGACTGGGTATATGAGATGACCAGCAACCTGCTTAAACGCGGGAAGAAAGTAGGCCTCATAGGTGGCGACCACAGCACACCATTGGGCTTTATCAAGGCACTATCTGATATTCACAAAGATTTTGCAATCCTGCAGATTGATGCTCATGCCGATCTTCGCATCGCTTACGAAGGGTTTACATACTCCCACGCGTCTATCATGTATAATGTTTTACAGCAGATACCTGAAGTAAAAAAACTCGTACAAGTTGGTATCCGCGACTATTGCGATGAAGAACTGGCCATGATTAATGAGAGCAACGGCCGCATCAAAACTTTCTTTGACCGCGACCTCAAAGCCCAGCTTTTTGAAGGGGAGACCTGGAAGAAAATCTGTAACGACATCATCGAAACACTGCCACAGAACGTTTACATCAGCTTCGATATCGATGGACTTGACCCTAAGCTTTGCCCAAACACTGGCACTCCGGTTCCCGGTGGTTTCGATACCGATCAGATCTTTTACCTCTTCCGCTTGTTGCACCAGTCAGGCCGCAAGGTTATTGGCTTCGACCTCAACGAAGTCTCCAGCGGCAACCATGCCGGTGATGGCATCGACGCAATTATAGGCGCAAGAGTGTTGTATAAATTATGTAATTACATGGTTGCCGGGTAATACGGCACTTGTCACTTCTATTGAATCCCCCGGGCTGCTCCGGGGGATTTTTATTTTCATGTTGGTTCGTCGCATACATCGCCCTTCATTGGCGGTATTACTAAAATGCAAAATCGAGGAGCAAGCCCCTCGATTCCACAATAAAAATATACTTTCTGCTAACTGAACAGGAACGCAATATCATCCTTGGTCAGTCGCTTCATAAATGCATTATCATCACTCACCAACTCATTGGCAAGGGTACGCTTGCTTTCTTGCAGTTGTAACATCTTCTCCTCAAGGGTGTCTTTACAAATCAGGCGGTAGGCAAATATATTCTTGGTCTGCCCTATACGGTGTGTACGGTCAATAGCTTGCTGCTCCACAGCAGGATTCCACCATGGGTCTACGATATATACATAGTCAGCAGCGGTAAGGTTAAGACCTATACCACCCGCTTTCAGCGATATCAGGAACACCCTGCACTCATGGTTATTCTGAAACTCAGCAATCGCTTCCTCACGCTGTGCTGATGTGCTGCTACCATCGAAATAAACATGACTAATGTCTTGCTCTTGTAGTTTCTGTCTTATAAGTGCCAGCATACCCAGGAACTGAGAGAAGATCAACACCTTGTGGTCACCTACATTTTCAGTTATCTCCCTGGTGAGCTCATCAAGCTTTATAGAGTGGTTCGGGAATTTCTCCTCATCCTTCATTATAGCCGGTGAGTCGCATATCTGCCGCAACTTGGTAAGTCCCTGCAAAATGTGCATCTGCGAACGCTCCATACCCCTTTCCTCTATCAGTCCCAATATCTGTGAGCGATAAGTATTGCGGTAGGCATCGTAAATCCGGCGCTGTTCCGGCCCCATTTCGCAAAACAGTATTGTTTCTGTCTTTTCCGGAAGGTCTTTTGCCACCTGTTCCTTTGTACGCCTCAGTAAGAACGGATAGGTAAGCTGGCGCAATTGCTGCTTCACTTCATCTTCCCGGAACTTATCAATCGGTGTCGCAAATTCACTCATGAAAAACTCCCTGCTGCCCAGCATACCGGGGTTAAGGAAATTCATCTGTGCATATAAATCAAACGTATTGTTCTGCAATGGTGTACCACTTAGCGCAAGCCTGTTTTTACAATTAAGCAACAACGAAGCTTTTGCAACCTGCGATTGAGGATTCTTTATGGATTGCGACTCATCGAGCACAACATAGTCAAATTCAATCTCCTTAAAGAGCTTGATATCACTACGCATAGTGCCGTAAGTGGTTATAATCACGTCATAACCCGCAAAACCTGCTATTCCCGCACTGCGTTTAGGGCCGTGGTGAATGGTTTTGGTGAGCGTAGGCGTGAACTTATTTATTTCATTCTCCCAGTTGAACATCAGGGTTGTAGGACATACAACGAGGTAACGGGGATTTTCGTGGGTATTTTTATAATGCTGGAAGAAGGTAAGGGTCTGTACAGTTTTACCAAGACCCATGTCATCTGCAAGTATACCACCCCAGCCTGCTTCATTAAGGAACTTCAGCCATTGAAAACCGGCCAGCTGGTAGGGCCTCAACACTGCCTCCAGGTGCTCTGGTGGCTTCAGTGTGCTGTAGTCATTATCAAGTATGTTCTCCAGCCGCACTTTCTTTATCTCCAGCTCCGTGAGCAGCGCACTCTCGTCTATCTCCGACAAAAGATCATCGAGCACACTAAAGTGAAATTTCTTTAGTCTTATCTTATTTCCTTTAGACTCACCAACTTTCAGCAGCAGGCTGTATTTTTTCAGCCAGTCCTCCGGCAACATACCTATCGAGCCATCGCCCAACCTCACGAAATTCTGTTTTTGGGCAAGGGCTTTTTTAACTTCAGTTATGGTTACTTTCTGGTCGCCGAAAGT
>CAILMA010000027.1 GCA_903835145.1 uncultured Bacteroidota bacterium | reverse complement strand
TAATTAGATTGCACCCAAATGCTATTAGTATCCCAATCAACAACATTGTATTGAATAACTGTTACTGTAGCTGTTGCAATGGACTGCGCTGTTGTCTGGTGAACAAATGCTACAGGAGGACTTGCTACACCAGTTCCACCACTTGTACGACCTAAAACACCTGAAAACGATACGTTTGGAGTCGTTCCAGAAGTTACAGAAATGGGTGAAGTTCCAGTCACTGCTGATACTGCTGTCGTGTTTCCATAGTAACTAGACAGACCAGCAATATTGTCATAAGTCCCAATCAGGTTTGATGAGCTATCTGTCAACACAAACTTGTAGTTATAGCCTTGGGTTAACCAAATCTCATAAGGAGGTCTACCATCAGTTCCCATGATAATAGGGTTAGTGTTAGCAATAGTTCCTGCTGAGTCTGTATAGGTTGCTAGTGGAGTGCTAGAGCCTGCTAGATAGGTATACAGAAAGCCTCCATTCAAAGGCAAGCCTGTAGAAGTAGTTTGAGCTACTGCGTTAAAGATGGGGGATAGATTGACGCTCATTGTTTACCTTTTGCTATGTCTTAAAGTTTCACACCTGCCATTGGTTTCAATGACTCATTAATTTCTTTTTGTGCTTCTTTTTTGGCAATATATTCTCTAGCCATGTTGACTGGAGCAGCAACATATTTAACTCCTGGTATCTTTTCAAGCAATTTAGGGCCATGTTCTTTAGCCATAGCACCTAAACCAACAGCAGTTCCTGATTCATTGACAAAAGAACCTTTGGGTCTAGCTTCAATGTGTCTACCAGTATTAACTAATTTTCTTAGTGTTTCTGCATCTTCACCAAACAATTTAGTTAATTTTCCATTTACATCTAAGTTTTGCATATGCTTATTGAACTTAGACACAGCAAAATTACCACTTGCGTCTGTTGAATCTTTAATAATCCAATCCATAGCGCCTGCTCTCATGTGTTGAACAGCTATTGGATCATCTTGAATTATTGCTAAAGATTTATCAAAGTCTTTATTTTTAGAACCAAGTACAAATTCTTGAATAAAGTTTTTAGTGTCTGCAGCGCCATTTGCAACTTTTGCATATAAAGGGTTGTATGTTGGTCTGTTTTTGTCCAACAAATCAAACTCATTTCTAGCCAAACCTCTGGCTTTGTCAGCAACTACTTTAGCTTCAGCAGATTCATTAACAAGTGGTAATTTTTCTAATTCAGAACGCAATAAAGTTAATGCATGAACCACATTACCATCTACACTTGGGCCTCTAGCAGCAGTTGCTATTTGAGTTCTCAAATGTTCAAACTGGTTAAAGTTCATTGACTTACCATCTTCATAAGCCTTTAATTTATCTTTAAATTCTTTGGGTAAAAAGTCAATATCATCTTTTTCAGACAATGCTTTCATTGCTTCATTAGCAAATGTTTGACTATCAACTTGAATTTTACCTGCGCCCAATTTATCCAATTCGTTATAAGCGTTGGTAATAGCATCACTATTGCTTTTTACTTTACCTTGCAATATCTCAATTGCATCAGTAGCATTTCCTACATGATTAGGTGCGTAAACATCAGGAGCAGTTTTGTTTTTAATCTCATTGGCGTTTTCAAGCAACATTTTGTTTTGCTCATTAAGACGCTCAACAAATTGTTCTTTGAATCCACGCTCATTACGCTCTTTAGAAATCAAAACAGGGTCTTGTGTAGCTTGTCCTTTAGTAAGTTTAATAGGAACTGGCAAAGTATCTGCTTGTAATTGGCGATCCAAAGCGTCTTTATTAACTTGTTCTGGTTTAAGGTTTTGTAATTCCCTAGCTGACTCAGGACTAGCTTGAGCTATTGATGCGTTTAATGATGCTTGATCTGTGGTTGCTGCAGCACCTGCGTTAACCATTCCACCTTTAGCGGCTTTATTACCTCTTTGTATTTGTAATTCTTCCATCCAAGGTTTAGTTGCAGTTTTTACACCTTTAGCCAATGCTGGTGTTGCAATTAAAGCAGCGTTAATAGCATTTTGTACATCGTCAACTGGCAAACCAAAACGTGTAGCTATTGATTTTGCCCCCTCATTAAGATTTTTACTAATGTAATCCATTACCTGTGTTGGCAATGCTTCTTTGTATTCAGGCTTTTCTTGTACACCCATTAATCTACTAACAGGGTTAGCCAATGGCCCAGCAACTTTTTGAGATGCTGCCGTTGCTTCTTCAGGAGATAAACCAAACAAACGACCAGCGCCATAACCTACAGTACCAGCTATCATGCTTGGAGCACCAGCGACAACATCACCAACTGATGCGACAAAGCCAGGTATCTTTTTCTTTATATCAAACGCTTGTTGCAATACATTACCAACAGTTTCGTTGCCTTGTTCTTTAACAGGTTTAGTTGTTTGTTTTGCTTGTGTTTTTGGCGCTTCTTCAGTATCAGGTTGATTCCACAAGTCTGCCATCGTACTTCCACCTTTTGCCGTTTGTGGCATCAAAGTAGTATGTACAGGGTCTTTTGAACCTAATGG
>CAILMA010000026.1 GCA_903835145.1 uncultured Bacteroidota bacterium | reverse complement strand
GTAAAATTAGTTCGTTTGTGGGATGCCGCTGCCGTTTCATAAAAATATTTCATATCTTTATTATCCTAAAAACCCGGTTTATGAAGACAACCCTCTCGCTACTTGCTTTCGGTCTTTGTATATATTTTGCCTCCTGCAAGAAAAACAATTCCTCCGCTGGTATATCAGTACCACCTTATACCTATGATTTTGTCTATAGCTATAATGTGGCGGGGTATCCTATAGCTTTTTACAGCAATGATACCGCTAACTATATTGAATATTGGGACTTTGGTGATGGCGAAACTGCTGTGGTTGCAGGCAGCACAGCCACTACCCCAATTACACATAAGTACACTAAAATAGGGAGTTTTACGGCAGGGGTCACCATCAATGGGCATCTGGTTCAGAAAGTTTTGACCATTATTCCAGACTACTTTTTCAATATAAACGGTACTCCAATAGCGGGTGATACTCTTTATTTTGCGCTACCTTACCTGCCGCCTGCAGGCACCGTTTACGCCTGGAATTTTGGAGATGGCACAACTTCTTCTGGGTCGACTCCCTGGCATGCCTATCGAAGCGCAGGAAGGTATAGCCTGAGCCTTCAGCTTGACAACAAAACTGATTACTCGTACGCGTTGCCCGTTACTGTCGTCAATGACCCCTTGCATACCCATGCAGTTGCCCGGACGCGGCGTTGGGCAGGGGCGCTCAGTAATGTGCAGGGCAGCTGCGGCACTTTGGAATGGCCGGCGGATACATCGTTCGCTATAGGATATATCGACGAATTGAAGTTGTCTTTATTAAGTATTGAACTTATATACAATCCAGACTCGTCAACAGCAGCCGATTTGGTCTTTACATCCACCTATGATTATTATCAGAATTATTTCCTGGATATAAATAGTGAATATTTCACAGCTCAACTTCACTATTATGTAGCCAACGACAGCATAACACTACATGAGCGATATATTGCCAATTCAAAATATCCTGACCCCGGATGTGGCTACGATATCAATGTGCATACTTATTAGTATGCTGCCGGGGGGCACTTATTTATTGAAAGTGATGATGTTTGATTTTGCGGAAACCATTGCAGTGATTGGCTTTTCCTTGTTTTCTGCCTTTTTAATGATGCCCATCTGAATGAGGACGATGACGCCCGCCCCTGCAAGAATGCGATAAACCCCGAATGCCCGGAAACTGTGTTTCTGCACATAGGAGATGAAGGTTTTTATAGCCACCAAGGCCACAATAAAGGCAATCACATTACCGGCTATAAGCATTGCAGCTTGTCCATCTTCGAAATGGAAGCCTTCTTTGCGGAAGTCCCAAAGTTTTTTGAGTGTGGCCGCTGCCATGGTTGGCACTGCAAGGAAGAACGAAAACTCAGCTGCGAGCTTCCGGGTAAGTTTTTGAGAAAGGCCACCAACAATAGTCGATGCACTGCGGGAGATACCGGGAATCATTGCGATAACCTGGAAACAGCCGATGATAAATGCCTTAGGGTAACCGATTTGTTTGTCATCGCTGATCTCGTTACGGTCAAATACTTTATCTATAAACAACAGCACTATACCACCCACAATAAAACTTACTGCCACGGTCATACTGCTTTCCAGCATGGCATCAATCTTTTTTGAAAAAAGGGCACCCATGGCCAGTGCAGGGATGACCGCTGCAAACAATTTCAGATAAAACTGCCAGCGGGAAAAGTCGAAGAACTTTTTGTAATACAACACCACGACAGAAAGAATCGCTCCAAACTGAATACAAACTTCGAACAACTTGGTGAACGCTGCTTCGTTTATGCCCATAATAGAGCTGGCAATAATCATATGTCCGGTCGATGAAATGGGAAGAAATTCTGAAAGCCCCTCAACGATACCGAGAATAATAACCTGAATCCAATTCATATGTTATGGAATATTTATGTATTTATGTGTTTGCAAAGATAATTGCCACTCCGGATGTTTCTGAATATAATCAATAATTAGGGGTGTTATCTTTTCGCGCTTGCTCCATTCGGGTTGCAGGTACAGCAGGCACTCGGGCCCCACTTTCGCAGCATGCTCCTCCGCCCATTCGAAGTCGGAATGATGAAAGATCACAACTTTGAGTTCATCGGCTACTTCAAGACACTCATCGAGCGGAGCTTTGAATTTTTTTGGGGAGAGCGTTATCCAGTCCAGCGCACCAGATAGCGGATGAGCGCCGGATGTTTCGATATGGGTGCTGAACCCACACGCATGAAGGCCATCGCACAGGGCAGTAAGGTTGTGCATTGCAGGCTCACCACCTGTAATAACGGCTATTCGGCCCGGATTTTTGGCCGCTATGCTCGTAATTTCCTCCACCGTCATTTTAGGGTGCTTATCGGCATCCCAGCTGTCTTTTACATCGCACCACACACAACCAACGTCGCAACCACCCAGCCTTACAAAGTAGGCTGCTTTGCCAGTATGCAAACCTTCCCCTTGCAGCGTGTAGAAATGCTCCATCACCGGGTAGGCGGTATCTTTTAGGTTCTTAACTTCCAATTTCGAAAAAATAGTGCTTAAAAATATATTGGTAACAAAGAATGAAAGTAAAGTAAAAATTCGAATTCGTTACCTTATTAAAGTCACGTCGCCTTTATAGGTCTTGTTTACGCCATCGGATTCAGCTGCAATTATAAGGTAGTTGTACACGCCAATATCCTGAGGTTCGCCATTAAACGTGCCATCCCAGCCTTTCTTAGGGTCGGTGGTGTTAAATACGAGTTGTCCCCATTTGTTGTAAACGCTAAAGAGCACCAGCCTTGTAAGCTTAAGCCGTGCAACACTGAAAACATCGTTGATGCCATCGCCGTTAGGCGTAAAAGCTGAAGGTATAAATATCGGTTCAAAGTACCTTACGCCTATGGATACAAAGGCTGAGTCTTTGCAACCCTGATTGTCGTAGCCATAAACGGTATACAATGTAGAGTCACTTGGTGTAGCTACGGGATTACTGATGTTTGGGTCAGTAAGCGAGCCATCATTCGGTGACCAATAATAATACAATGCGCCGTCCGCATTCAGCTGCACACTGTTGCCGTGCAAAATAGTCTCGTCGCTGGTAACATTGGTGAGGAATTTTGGGAAAACGGAGGGGCCGAGATCAATAACCTGAGTAGTGGAGTCGCTGGCACATTTGTCGTTCAATGCATCGAGCTGCACAATAAACGAAGTTGTGGTGTGCACCGGCAAGTAATAATGCACTATGCTGCCGGCAGCTGAGGTAAGGGAAAATCCATCGCCAAAGTACCAGGTATAGGAAGAAGCGTACTGCGAAGTATTGATAAAAGATACTGTATCTCTTGCACAGCCAAGACCTACCTGATAGCTAAAGCCGGCTGTAGAGTTATTGTACACAGATACCGAAATAGGTGCCCTCGGTCCCTCACAGCCCATATTGGTTAGTGATGCATAAAATGTATAAGATCCAGCACTGGCGGTGGACACAACCGGGCTAACCCCGCTGCCCGTGCCACCTGATGCGGTGCCATACCACTGCACACCGGTGCCTGCAACCGTAAATGGCACAAACGGCTGCCCTACACAGTACATCGTATCGCCGGAAATAGCCGGTGCCGACGGTACTTCCTTAACGTAAAAATTGAGTGTGATTACGGAATCGCAGCCACCGGCGGAAGAAATAGAGTCGACATAAACACCAGAGGTCCGTAATGTATCACCATGGAAAACATAAGTTTGATTAGCGCAAATACTATCGAATAAAACCACGTGCAGCCCGCCCCGTACGTTCAGGGTGTCATAAAGGGTATCTACATAGCAGGTGCCATTACCCAATACTACGTTCACATCTTTATTGCCGGTAGAGCTCCAGGTAACTGATGGTCCGGCGGCGGTGGAAGTAGAAGGTGAGCCGGTAGCACCAAAGCCCCATAGGTAATATATGCCGGTAGATGGCACTCCACCAACGGTGAAACCTTCAGAGGAACTGAGGCAAACAGTATCAGAGGTAACAACATAGGGAGGTGTAACAAAAGTGAGGCTCAAATTGTCGACAATCATACCCAGGGTGGAGTAACCTGTGGTATTGTCGGTAAGCAGTACCCTGAGGCGCACTACCCCTGAGCCGGCAGCAACATTGATAACCGGAATAGACGCAACTGCAGTGAATGCAAAGGTGGTATTGGTTCTGGAAAAATCCATATCGACGTACGTGGCAACGGCTGTAGAACTGGCATCGAGCCCGGTTATTTTTAAGTGTGTTGTCACAGGATTAGGAGCGCCACCTGCTGTGCGGCGGGATGCATCCATACTGAACACATAGCTCATGCCGGGCAGCACGCAAACATCCTGATAAAAGCAGGATTCATCATCGACCTCGGCAACGTGGTTGGTTGATGAGGAGCCGCCGTAGGTACTTTCATAATAAGTAGCTTCAACGCTGGAGCATGCCGTGGTATAATAACTGGTCGTGGCATTGAAATCGCCGTTTTTGAACAATTGCTGGGCGGCGGCATTTTTTGTGCCGAGACCCATGGAAAGTAAAAAAGTAAAGGCAAGAAAAATAACCAAACGCAATTTCATATACAGATAGTATTATTTGGAGGACGCAAAGTTGCAGCCCAATTGAATTTTGAAAGTTACAGGTACATCAGTCACCGATAGGAATAGATGAGCAGCCATATAGCCTGCTCTGACTATAGACAAAAAACTTTAGTTGACTGGTGATTACAAAAATAACAATAATAATTCAATGCACTATGAGTGGATATAATGCCCTAAGTTCAGTGGGTTTATCGTCGTCAAGAAATAAAGTATCTTATTTTATATATATTTTCTTTGGGCTCCGACTCTTATAGAGAACTGTACTAATGAATATGAGTACTTGTTCCTGATTGTTTCACAAATTTATTTGTTATAAAAATAACATTTTAACTAAAAAGAAGCACGATCCAAACCTTTCATTTTCCTGGTAAAAGCTTCAACAGTTCACTAATTTCACTGTCAGTAATGTTCGACTGTTCTGCTTTATCATAGATCGAAAGAAGAAAAATTGTTTTGCCGTCTACGTATACATTGCTGATTATTCTTCCACCGCCAGATTTGCCTTTGTTTTTTGAGGCTATGGAAATACGGATTTTGAAGCAATTGTTACCTAACGGAATACCAATATTGGGCTTCTCAGCTAATTCAGTTTTTAAAAGTTGTAATTCATTTTTGAGTGAAGGATATTTTTGACCAGACGCTTAGCCTGCTTATTGAAAAAATCAATCGATACGATATCATAGCTCATCAAGCAGGTCTTGAAATTGTTTACCTTTCTTTTTGCCCGCCTTTATTTGTTTTACGTCTTCTATCGCATCCCTCATTCCGTTTAAAAATTCTTGCTTAGTGGGTGGCTGTTCATTTTTACTGGAGTTAGGCATTGCGTTTTTCTTCTCATTTTTTTCAATGGGAGAAATAACAAAGTCCATATACTCTGAAAGTGATTTCAACACTTTCAGAGTTTTTGAACTATGATATGTTATAGTAATGACTGACATAATATGAGCAAAGTTATTTTTTCATCAAAATTGATTGTCCAACTGTATTGAAAAATCGCCAAGATTTAGCCTTTACTAATTTCCGACGATTTCACCCGCTTTCTGCATTGCGGCGAGCAGCGTGTTTTTCATTAAGCCACAAATAGTCATGGGGCCTACGCCACCGGGTACCGGGGTTATGAAGCTACTGTGCGGCGCACAGCCTTCATAGTCAACATCGCCCACCAGGCGGCTGCCGCTTTTCTTGGTAGCATCGCTTATGCGGTTAATACCCACATCTATAATGATGACACCATCTTTCACCATATCAGCGGTTACAAAGCCCGGCTTACCTATTGCAGCTACTATCACGTCGGCAGTGCGGGTAATTTCGGCAAGGTTTTTTGTGCGGGAGTGGGTGAGTGTTACGGTTGCATTACCGGGTTTGGTATTGCGGCTGAGCAGTATGGTCATTGGTGTGCCCACAATATTGCTGCGGCCAATAACTACACAATGCTTACCCGCAACATCGATATTGTAATGGTCGAGCATGAGCATGATGCCATAAGGCGTAGCAGGAAGGAATGTTGGCTGGCCTAGCATCATCTTACCCTGAGAAATAGGATGGAAACCATCAACGTCCTTACTTGGGTCAATAGCCAGTATCACCGCATCGCCGGAGATGTGGTCGGGCAATGGTAACTGCACCAATATGCCATCTACATCATCATTATCATTCAGTTTTTTGACTTCGTTTATGAGTTGCTCTTCCGTAATGTCAGGTGTGAAACGCAGCAGGGTAGATTCAAAACCCAGCTCTGCGCAGCTTTTCACCTTGTGACCTACGTAGGCTTCGCTGGCGGGGTTATTGCCCACCAATATGGCTGCAAGGTGTGGCTTTTTACCGCCTTTCTCCTGCCAGTCAATTACTTCCTGTTTTATTTGCTCCTTTATATGAGCCGATACGAGATTTCCGTCCAGTTTCTCCATGTTACAAAGATAATTGTGATTTTTGAAATTTGTATGTGTGAAGATGCGGCTTTTTTCGATAAAATATTGCAACAAATTCGGTGGTATGAGGAAGGTCGTTTACGCCGGCTGTTTTCTTTAAATTCATGAACCTGCCTTCAACACAAATGCACCATCGCGCGCAACGATGTGCAGGGGTATTCCGGCTTTTTGGCATTGGTCTATCCACCGGGTGTAATGAGCCGGGTTCTTGCTTCCGGTAACCACTATGCTTCCGGGGTTGAACATGTTTTTGATCTGTTCGGCAGTCATATCATTCTGGTCATTTACTACTACTATATCTGCAGGGAATGAGCTCTTTGCGCGTATACTTTCTGTGAGTACCAATATTCGTTTCCCGTTGATGCCACAGGTGCCTGAGTTATTGCCCGCAACTTCCCGCCAGGCCTGCCATGCTATGTGAGATGGGTTAGTGGCATAGTTTATCTTTTTGCGGCTTGCGGAATCAGCAAGCGTTAAAGATGTGAACCCGCAATGAGCAATAGATTCGGCATGAGGTGTTTTGCCGGTGTTGTACACTACAAAGCAAGCCTGGTGCAGGCTCTCCCACTTACCAATAGAAAGGGAAACGAGCAGCAGGCAGCAAGCAATGAGGCCTGCGAATAGGCCGCGTTTGTATTGCCGCAGCAGGAAAAGGGCCACCCCGGCAATGACCACGTAAACCAGCACAAGTTCGATAGCTGAGAGCCGGAGAAAGTAAAACGACTGCGGATTGAAATGTTGCAGGTAATCTACTGCCTTATTGAATAAGGACACGCAAAAAATGGTGCAAATACCAATGGTTGAAGCGACAACCGGGAGGAAACTGAAGGCAATAATAACGATACCAACTACAAGCACAACCTCCATGAGCAATGCGGCAATAACGTTTGCGACCACAAACATGACGGGGAAATTGTGGAAGTAAAACACGACGAGTGGAGCTACCAATATTTCGGCAGCAATACTGGCTGCAATGGCATACCATATTTTTTTTAGGAGCCAATACTTTGGACTGAACAGGCTTTGAATAGGGCCAAAGAAAATAAGTAGCGACAAAACAGCAACAAAGGACAATTGAAAACCCAGCGAGAACAACCATGCGGGCTGGGCAAACAAGAGGAGGAAGGAGGCGGCAAAAAGCTGATTCAGCTGATTTTGGTTTTTATCGAACGCGTGGCCATAAGCCAGTAGCGAAAACATGAACGCAGCGCGGATAGCCGACGGGGAAGCCCCTGCCATGACTACATAAAACCAAACCAGCGGCAGGGCTATCATATACTTCAGCCCTTTGTACTTGTTATGCTTAATACCCCTCAGGAGGAAGTTGATAAACAAGAAAAACAGCAATACATTGCCACCGCTTATAGCGATAACGTGAACAATGCCAGTGGCGGTGTAAGATTGCCTGAGGTCTTCGTCAAGGTTCACTTCGTCGCCCAGCAGCATAGCCTGCATAAGTCCCTTTACTGTCTTATCGGGCAGGTACTTATCGAGTTGCAGCATGCACCAGTCGTGTGTGCGGGCAATACAAGAGAGCGAAGCCTGATCGTTAGTGCTATAGAGCCGTACCTGAAGTGGTGTGCAGAACTGCTGGTAGCCAATGTTGGCACGCCGGCAGTAAGTGGCATAGTCAAACTCAAACGGGTTTCCCGGGTTTTGAATAGGCGTCCACAGTCCGGGCAACAGAATACTATCACCCTTGTGCAGGAGCATGGGACTTTTGTCCTTGAGCAAGTAGAGGAATGCGGGCCCGGTAACGGGTGCAATGTTGCTCTCCCCGATGCGCTTTACCACTTCTATATTTAGCTTCCAGGTGCTTTCTTTTTCCTGCGGGAAATCAGTGATGCGTGCAAGGTAGCTGCTGTTTTTGTCCAGGTTATTGCCAAACCAGCTATCGCTGTGCCTTATGTCACTTACGTAGCTCGCAGTGTAACCCGCTACAACAAATAACAACTGCACCGCAACGAAGAACCCAAGTGCCTTCGCCCCCGGTTTCGGAGATGCAAAGATGGAATACAGCAAAAACAAGACCGCCACTGTACCCATCGGCAACAACATTGAAAGGGAGATACCAGAAGTTAGGCCACGATCGCACAGGAAAATGCCTGCTGCGAATGGCAGCAGCACCCTTATAAACGGAGCAGTCTCCCAAAACCAGGCTTTATGTTTGGGCCAGCGGCTCATTTGTAGCTGTAGTTAGTACTGGTAAAGTAAACGAAAATTGAGGAAATAAAAGGGATAATGGTAAGCCGCAGGGGTATTCTTCGTCCAATAACAGGCATGCGAGCACCGATGCCTTGTACTTATATTACTATCGAATGATGTATTTTTGTAAAAGAGCAACAATGAAGAGCGTTACTTTTATTACTAATGATAAGAACGAAAAGATCGCGGTGCAAATTGATTTTAAAACGCTTGACAAACATGGAAGCGCGGTAGAGGATATTCTCGATATTATTGTTGCAGAGCGCCGTAAAAATGATGAAGATGTTTCTTGGGAGGTCGCCAAAAAAGAGTTTGAAAAGGCCGGAAAATTATGAAGTACGGGATTGTCAGTAAACGCTAGGCATTGAATGAACTGGCCGCTTTGCCGAGGGATGCAGGGAAGTTTGTAATTTCTGTAATTGAAGCTAAAAAACGTTGTCTGATTTAATGCTAAAAATTGAGGCGCTTTGGATTTGTGCGGGCAGAAGAATTAAATAATTTCTGATTGAACCTCACACTTTCAGGCTGAAGTTTTTTTATTGGTGGTTTAGATTCTTTTTTTGTCTAATTTGGGACTTTAAATTTAGTTTCAAATTAGAATTATAAATGTAATTTTCAATGAATGTG
>CAILMA010000025.1 GCA_903835145.1 uncultured Bacteroidota bacterium | reverse complement strand
CTTAAAACTAAGATTACTGCTGCAAATACTATCTGACTCACAATTTGGCATTTGTGCCCTGGAAATAAAATCAACTTTACATCCCAAAATTATCCCAGTTTCTGCGAAATTCGCAGCCAAGAAGGTTATAATTTCATCCTTAGTTTTCAAAGTATCGATAGCGTTAGAATATCCTCTTTGTACCATAGCGATGAGCGGAAAAAGTAGCAAACAATATTTGATGCGCATGTTTATAAAATTTAATCTCTTGCTTTTTCAGGTCCAGTGTCTACATTGTTATATCTTCAGTTAAAGATATAGAAAGTTATCAGACCTTAAACATTGCAACTTACACGGGGAGTTCTTTTGGTTTATTTATCTGATTTTGTAGCTTTTCAAACGGCCATCCACAAGCAGAGGCTATGCTGTACAAGGCTTAGGATGGTCGAGGGCGGTTTTTATTATCTCCAAAGCGTCTAACTCCCATTTATTCTCTCCTTACCTTTGCACCGCGAATGGCGTCCCGTGTTTTGGTGGCATGCAACTGCGTTTTCGGTGCTATAGATGAGATTTCTAAGGTTTTTCTTCTTTTTTATGGGGTGTATGCCTCCTGCTTTGTGGGGGCAGGAGCGGGTGTATCTTGCTGATACCGCATTTGTAACCGATACAGGTGCTGGTGGAGCGCCCGCGAGTGCCTTGTTTGAGCCGGGCGGTACCTACTATGGCTATGACATGAAGCATACCGAAGGCAAGGCGATGGCGGACGCAATAATTGTGCCTGCAGGTGCCATCTGGCGGTTTGATACCGTGATTCTTTATGCCTACCAGATAACTACCGGGGCGTCATCACCCATAACGGCTGTGTACCTGAGCATCTATAAGGATGGCCCGCCCGGTACGGGCACTTTGTTGTGGGGCGACACAGTAACCAACCGGATGGTTGCTACTGGGTTTACAGGTATCTATAGGGTATGGCCTAATGACCCCGCGGGGAAGAAGCCCGGTGCTAAAAATCCAATTCTTTATACCAATAGGCCCATAATGTACACGAAATTGTTTTTTTCGCCTGCGCCAATCCTTAGTGCCGGCGAGTACTGGTTGGTTTGGTCAGCCGATGGCAACAAAGAGCATACGGGTCCGTGGTGCCCGGTAAAAGTATTGCCCGGCAGGAAGAACCCACCTGACCAGAAAGCCATGCGAAAAGTGGACGGAAAATGGAGCAGCATAGTTGAAGGCGCGGGGCATATAGGTTTCAACATAATCATAAAGGCTGGTCCGGGATTAGGGTCGGTCGATAGTACGGCAGCAATGGCGCTCTACCAAAATCAACCCAATCCCTGTGGGGAACAAACGACCATCCTGTTTTCGCTTCGCGACCCCGGGGTGTCAAGTTTCATTTTCTATAACGAATTTGGCGCGCAGCAGGCTACCTTTGACAATGGTTACCTGGGTGCGGGTGAGCATACAGTAACCATAAAAACACTTGGTTTCCCGGCTGGTAACTATAAATATGAACTGAGGACCGAGCACGGGTCCATGTCCAAATCGATGACGGTGCAATAGGTAGGCTGCCTTCTGAGAAAATAGTATAAAATTAAAAAACAGAAAGATAGATATGAGTACACTTGCCAACAATGAAAGCATAATGGGGTTTTTTCTGGATCTGGGTATCGATGCGGGTATTAGTAGCCCATCGCTCAATGCCCTGGCCGCGACCAACAACAAATACCTGCGGGATCTGAAACTCAACGTTTCAACGATGCTGGGCAGCAAGAACCTGAGTAAAAAGGAGGCTTACCTTATTGCGTTGTCCATAGCTGCAAATGAAAAAAATGAAACCCTGATTGGTGCATTTGAGCGGCTTGCTGTGCGTGAGGGTGCGATAGCCGAAGAAATAGCAGAAACACATGCCTGTGTTTCTATCATGAACGTGAATAATGTACTGTACCGCTTCAGGCACTATATGGCAGGTAATGAGTACTACGAAAAAACACCTGCCGGACTACGCATGAGTGTAATGATGGGGCCAGTGGTAGGTAAGGAAATGTTCGAGCTGATGAGTCTGGCAGTTTCCGCAGTTAATGGCTGCGAACGTTGTGTAACATCACACGAAAATTCGGTGAAAGCATTGGGTACCAGTGAGCCAAGAATTTATGATTCCATAAGACTTGCGGCAGTTATAAAGGGTCTTTGCACGGCGATTTAAATTTCTTGGGAGCAACGGGTCACAACGTAAATTCAACCTCATCCACATGGCAGAGGGAGCCATCGGTATGTCCTCCAATACAGTAAAAATTCGTTAAGGGTATTAATTCATTTCAGCTATTATTTCGGCTGTTTTTCGTTTTAAGAACGCAATATTTTCTTTGATTTCAGTTTCGTTTTTACAACCCGGGTAGGGAGCCTCGGTATAGATGTTGTCTATGATTCCGTCACGCTTCAGGTGGGAAAAATAAAAGACCATTCTGGCATCTATTTTACCACAAAAGTGCATGATGTTGGGCGATAGTTTATCGTTGGAATACCGGTCTATCATCAGTATCACATTACCACCGCGGTCCAGCACTTTTTTTGCTTTCACCAGCACAAATGCATCGCCGAAAATTGCAGGTATTTTTTCTTCACTACCGAAGAGCGACATTTTGCCATCAGGAAGGCGGGCCCCTGTGATTGCAGCGTTTATGGGTATTTGTTGCTCTACCATAGCCCTGATGGAAACTTTAGCTAAAGGGAGATGAACCGAACAAAAAATAGTGCCCGATGCACCGTGAAGTATTTCCATACCATAGTTGCGGTAGGGGATGTGAAAAGGGGTGTCAGTACGGGTTAGCAGCGACAGCAGCCGGTTAAGGTGATTGGCTCGGGTGAGGCGGAAAGCCGGTTTGTTTTTTCTAAAAAGGGAAAGTACAGAAGCTGTTACGAGCGTTGATTTCAGTGCAGCTTTATACCAATGGCGGGCCGGGATGACTGCTGAGATGAACCATGCTAACGCAACACACCAT
The DNA here is from genome assembly GCA_903835145.1 of uncultured Bacteroidota bacterium. Taxonomy (GTDB): domain Bacteria; phylum Bacteroidota; class Bacteroidia; order Chitinophagales; family Chitinophagaceae; genus Flavipsychrobacter. The sequence goes on along the minus strand of CAILMA010000025.1, from coordinate 4,789 downwards.
TGATGGGGATACGCTTTTTTTTCCCTTCCTCTGCTTATCTTTTTGTAGCCTAATGGTGTTAATTGCACAGCACTATATTGTTTCAGGTTAAGATTACCTGCATGCAGCGAAAATAGCATTAATAATTGTTTCTAAATCACTTGTTTAAATATGAAAAGGGGTTGCTCCCGTTCGGGTAGTTGACAGCCGTTCTATTGTTGGCAAAAGAACCAGACTTTTTACAAGCATCGTTTTTTCTGCGACATTCATAATTAATCTTTTCTATACGCTACTTTTCGCTATCTACGCACATCTTTCTATCTTTGTCACTATGCGCAATATAAAGATAATTGAAGTTCGATCAGAGATAGGTGCAGGCACCCGTGGCGCAAGTCTGGGTATTGATGCAATCAAGATTGCGGCTCTTGACTTTATGAGCAACCTTTTTGTAAATTTTCCATCAGAGATAGTTGAGAATGAAAACAGGCTACTGTATGAGCCTGTAGCGTCGCCATATGCCAAGCGTATAGCCGGTATTTACACCATGTACGAGCGTGTCTCCAAATCGGTATGTGAGACCGTAAAATCAGGCTTGTTTCCCCTTATTCTGGCAGGGGATCACAGTACCGCAGGTGCTACCATTGCCGGGTTGCGGATGGCGCGGCCTAAACGCCGATTGGGTATTGTGTGGATTGATGCACATGCCGATATGCATTCTCCATTTACTACGCCCTCAGGCAACATGCACGGCATGCCGCTGTCCATAAGTCTTGGAGATGACAATATTGAAAACCAGCTTCATAACCCCGACCCTCAAACCCTCGATTATTGGAAAAAACTGAAGAACATAGGAAAGATTGAGCCCAAGGTTTTGCCAGAGGATATCGTATTCATTGCGCTTCGCGACTTTGAAAAAGAAGAAGAAGCAATTATTAAAAAGGGCAACATTAAGGTAATACCAGTGGCGGAGGTAAGGCGTAAAGGCACTGAGAATGTGGTGCGGCAAACATTTCAGCACCTTGCGAGCTGCGATGATATTTATGTTACGTTTGATGTTGATAGCCTCGATAGTTCCATATCTCGCGGCACCGGTACCCCGGTGAGCAACGGGCTCAGGGAGCGCGAAGCAGAAGATCTGGTCGCTTCCTTCATGCAGCACCATAAAATCTGTTGCTTCGAAATTGCCGAGGTAAACCCTACGCTCGATAAAGAAAATATGATGGCAGAAATAGCCTTTAACATCTTGCAGCGTAGCGTGAATTTATTGTTGCTGAACTAACGGTTCGATTGCTATTAAAGCGAAATCCATACTCCCACAATAGAAAAAAATAACCCTGCTTGCTTCGTTTGCGAACAGGGTTATTTATTTACATCGCGGAGCGGCAAAAGGCTTATTTCAACGCTGTAAAAGAGTTAAAAAATTCAGCGATTTCCGGGTTAGTGCCCTGATCGCGCCGGGCTATAACCACAAGGTCATAACGCCTGTTGTTGGTTATACATTGCTTCACAATTACTTCATTGTTGTCATGCGGTATCTCATACATAAATGAGCGGCCGGGGTAGCCATTCAGGTCTATGGGCTGTGTGCTGATGTCTCTGTCAGTAAAATCTCTTTTTCTTATTCTAATGCTGCTATCGAGCATAATATCTGTCATCAACGAATCACTTATAAACCTGGCTGGGCAATCGGTATAGCTCACTTCAAAAAGTTTGAATTTATCAATAGAAAAAGTCTTTGGCCTCCAGGTCACAAAATGTACCACCTGCTTGCCAAAAGCAGTCACTTCAGTTTTTTCAGATGTCTTTGGCTGAGAAGGGAAACTCACAGAAAATGCACCTTGCGGCGAAGTGTAATGTACCCAGCTGTTGTCGCCGTTGGAACCTCCGCAGGAAGCGAGCACGATGCCGAGTAACGGCAAAATAGAAAGTTTAAAAAGAGAGCGCATACGCAAATATACTTTATTGATTTTTAAGCGCCGATTCCTTTTCGCCGAATTTTTAAAATTAAATATAAATTCACAATCAAATAAATACCCCGCCAAATGACGGGGTATTTATTTGAATATTTCAGCCTCGACATATAAAATACTAAATCAATCTTATTTTTTAGTTGCGGCCTCTTTGTTTTTCTTATGCCTCATGTCAGGAGTGCCGTCCTTCTTTTTTGGGCCTTCCATTTTTTTCTCTTTGTTTTCCTTGTACCGCATATCCGGAGTGCCATCTTTTTTCATTTTTTTATCTTTCGGAGCTCCGGGTGGTCGTCCCTCCTTCCCCTTGTGGTCTTTTTTCTCCATTTTTTCCTTGCCCGGTTTGCCTTTTTTCTCCATTTTATCCTGAGCAAAACCTGGTCCGGCGAGCATCACCAATGCTACCAACATGAAAATCAATTTCTTCATAAATAGTTTGTTTAGGCTTTAAAGATATAAAAATTACGTTTGTGTAAACAAATCTTGGCCTAATTCTGTTTAAAACCCAACCTTTTAGGCGTTTTTTTTGTCTATGTGCTTAATAATATACCGGTTAAGTATTAATTTTATGCTAACTTTCCATAATCCCGTTTAAAATGGCAAAAAATATTATCCTCTATCTGGCTGTTTTGTGTACCTGCTTTGCTGCGGTAAGCTATGGTCAATATAACACCAACCAAAACAAGGTGTGGGCTTTTGGAACTAATGCCGGGCTCAATTTTAATACTGGTTCGCCTGTCGCAATTACGACGGGAATGAACACAAGCGAGGGCACCGCCAGCGTTAGCGACGCCTCCGGCAATCTTCTTTTTTATTCCGACGGTGATACTGTTTACAACCGTACGGGTGCAAGAATGCCAAACGGATCGCACGTCACTAATTTCCCCTTTGGTACCACAAGTACCTCACAAGGCGCGCAAATTGTGCCGGTAACCGGCAATCCAAACCAATATTATTTATTCTCTCTGGAGAGCTACATGGTAGGTAATAAAAGGCTCGAATACTGCATAGTTGATATGTCGCTTGACGGCGGTCTCGGAGATGTTATAGCTTCTACCAAAAGTACCCTGCTTGATACTGCTATGGGCGAACATATGATTTCGGTTCAGGGCAATCATTGCAACGTATGGCTGGTAACCCACCGCGAGGATAGTACCGTTTTCAGAGTTTATAACATTACTGCTGCGGGTATCACTGGGCCTGTTGTTTCTAATGTTGGTACGCTTACAGCATTTGGCGGTTACAGCATTGGGCAGTTCCGCATCAGCCCGGATAGAACAAAATTGGTATCAACAGGCTGGAATAACGGGTCTTATGTTGCACTCGGAGTTGGCACAGAACTGTATGATTTCGATGCCAATACGGGAACCGTTTCTAATTGCCGTTTGCTTGACTCTTTGGACATGTCTTATGGTTGTGAGTTTTCTCCTGACAATACAAAGGTTTATACCATTCAAAATACCGGAACATTTGGTGGTGGCCCCACTTACCTGTACCAATATGATGTAACGCTGAGTACTGCCGCTGCTATCAGGGCCTCTCAGTATACCGTTAATTCAACTTCAATTCCGGTTTATCCGAGTATGAAGCTGGCTTGTGACAATAAAATTTATCTCGGTGGTATGGTGAGCATGCCGGTTACTTATCTGGATTGTATAGCCAATCCTAATGTCTCTGGTTCCGGTTGTACTTATACCAGCCGGGCAGTTAACCTTGTATCGGGTACGTACTATGTTTTTGGCTTGCCAAATGTGTACGTAGTGCCCGGGTCTGTTGATACCAGCTATCACAATCAGGACACAGTGGTGTGCGCTTCAGTTGGCAGTATTACCCTTACAACTTTACCTGGATATACCGATTATGTTTGGAGTAACGGGTCTACCGGGCAAACGACGACAGTAACAGCTTCAGGTAATTACATCGCCAATTGCGACAGTGGTTGCCATCTTACCATTGATACCTGCCACGTGAAGTTTGACGCTCACATCGTGAACACCAAAACCACCGATACTTTCTTCTGCGCGCCGGGTCATTTTACACTTGTAGCACCAACTGGGTTCGGCACTAATAAATGGCAGGATGGGTCTACCGCACCGTCGTTTACAGATTCAATTCCAGGCACTTATTACGTTGATGGCACAGGGTATTGCTCTGATAATATTGATACTTTCATTGTTACATCACGCAGTCTTTCCATTGATCTTGGCCCTGACGCTACTGTATGTATGAACTATCCTATCACTGTACCGCTGCCAGGAAAAGACATCAAATATCTATGGCAGGATGGCAGCACTGATAGTGTTTATTCAGCTGACCATACCGGGAGTTACTATGTTACTGTAACCCAGTATGGCTGCAAGGCTTCTGATACCATAAACGTCAATTTCTTTTATTTTAGTCAAAATATCCCTGATACGTTTATTTGTAAGGATAAGCCAGTCAGGTATAGTGTGAGTTGCAATGTGCCTGAAGGTGGCAGTGTAATGTGGGATGATGGCGTTTCGACCCCTAACCGCACATTTACTGATAGTGGTACCTGGTATGTAATGATAAGCAAAGATCAGTGTGAAATACTCGATACGGTACGTGTAACTACTGGTTATTGCAGCTGCTGGCTCAACGTACCAAGCGCATTTACGCCTAATGGCGATGGATTGAACGACGTCTTCCGCCCTACTATTCAGCCGGGTTGCCCGGCTTCGGGATACGTGTTCACAGTTTTGAACCGTTGGGGTCAGGTCGTGTTTACTTCTGATATGCAGGGCAAGGGATGGGATGGCACGTTTAACGGCCAGCCATGCGACATTGATACTTATATGTATACACTTACTTACTTTAGCGGT
>CAILMA010000024.1 GCA_903835145.1 uncultured Bacteroidota bacterium | reverse complement strand
TCTTGTAATTGATGAGCGACTTATGATCGTCCTCCAGTATGAATTTCTTCATCTTCTGACTTGCTTCTCTTGCCCAGTCAAATCCGAAATCGTCCGTATTGAGCTTGTCCCACGCTATCATACCAAGGTTGTGTACCATGTTACCGCTGCCAACTATTAATATGCCCTTGCTGCGCAGCGATTGCAATTCTTTGGCCAGGTCGTAGTGGTATTGTGCGGGTTGGTTGTAGTCGATACTCATTTGCACCACAGGTACATCGGCCTTTGGGTAAAGGTGTTTTACCACGCTCCAGCAGCCATGGTCCAGCCCCCATTTATCATCCATACCTATATTGGTGGACGTTATGGCACTTTGTGTTGCTTTCGCCAGTTCCGGGCTGCCCGGGGCGGGGTATTGCACGTCAAACAGCGCCTTTGGGAAGCCCCCAAAGTCGTGTATAGTGCGCGGCTGCTGCATTGCGGTTACAAAGGTGCCCCTGGTTTCCCAGTGCGCTGAAATACACAGAATTGCATTTGGGCGCGGTATCCCTACGGCACTGTTCCTGAATCCGGTCACGAATTCATTTTCTTCTATAGCGTTCATAGGGCTGCCATGCCCTAAAAAGAGTACCGGCATTTTTTCGGTTGGCTTAAAAGCCGCTGAAAGTTCATTTAAGGCATTCATTTTCATAACTGGTTTTACAAGTGGTAATAGCGCAAGATATTGTAAGAATTTTTTTCGTTCCATGGCTGTGTTTATTTTCTTCGTTTACTGGATTTTGGTTTCATCAAATAGGTGTATGTACATGTATTATTTGTCAAAAAAAGATAACCGCTTACAAACGGTCATCTAAAGTTAAACATTTTATTTATTATTCAGAAATGTAAGTGCCCCGGACGGGCACCTTTTTATCTGGTTTGCGAGTTCTTCCGCACTCGCCCCGCTTGGGTTTATCCACTTCTTTTCTTTATAATCAAACACTTGAGGCAGCTCGGTCCAGCAGCGTTTGGAGTGCTGACAAAGCTCGGGTTTCCACAATACGGTCACCTCTTCATTGGCATATTTTACTGTTTTTGCTTCTTCTACGTCTCTAAAAATGAAGGTTCTCACTTTTATATCGCCCTCCAGTATTTTTGAGATTGGGCAGTTGGTTGCGATTTCCTTTAGTCGCATTTTCTGCACATCGGTAGCAGGGCTCAAAAACACAATATCTCTATCTATGTAAGTAACTGTTTGTTCCCCGGCCTGTTCCTGAAACATATTTACGTTCACCGCAATTTCAGGGATATCCCAGCCCTTTCGGTCAATGTACATCCGCAGGGTTATGAGCGTGCAGGATGCGAGGGACGAAAGCAATAGTGTGTACGGGTCGGCGCCAGTATCGCCACCGCCGTTTGTAGCAGGTTCGTCGGCTATTATCTTACCGTTCCTCCATTCAATAGTACATTGGTACTTCAGTGCTCCAATAGAGCCATGTACTGGCTGTTCAAATTTATATTGCATCTATCACTGCTTTTGTGCTTCATGAATTGCGCTATCCGCAGACAACGTTTTACAACATGCAAAATTACGTAGGGAGCACTGAATTACCCGACAGATTATCCAATAAAGGTATTTTTTCAAGCTATATTCCCTTAGAACTGGCCATAAAAAAAACGTTCCAAGACAAATGATTGTTTTGGAACGTTTTGTATACAAGTATTAATATTTTTTATTTTCCGTCGGACGAAGGCACTGGTGATGCATCAGCTGGTGGCGCATCGCCGCCGGACTTTTCAATCTTATCAAATTCGTACATCAAGGAGAAACGAAATGTATTAGAAAGAGGGTTACGGGTGATGCCGCTGCCTTGTACGAGGTAAGATGCATTGATTGCAAACACGTTGTAACGTACACCAAGTCCGCAGGTTATATACTGCCTGTCACCGTTGTTTTTATCTTCATAGAAATAACCCGCACGCACAGCAAACTGGTCCTGATACCAATATTCAGCACCAAGGGAGATGTCAAGCTTCTGGAGCTGGTCACCACCGCTGAAAGAGTTGGTGATACCTGTAATGAGGGAAACAGCAGAGTCACCGGTGATGTTAGCAGGTACAAGCAGCTTATTGATATCTAACCCAAAAGTTATTTTGTTGTAGGGGTCAAACTGGCTTGTATAAGCAACACCCAAGCCAAGGTTCATAGGAATGAAGTCTTTTCTTGTGCTGTTGTAAGATATTTTAGAACCAAGGTTAGTGATTACAGCACCAAAGCTGAATGTCCGGCTTTTCAGCTCGTCAATATCTTTTTTCTTCGAGTAATAAATACCAAGGTCAGCACTTACAGCGCTCGCCGGGTGGTAGTCGCCGGAGCCCCCGCTTGAGGTGTAAACGGCACCTGCAGCTATAGCCGAGTGAATGTACCGCAGGCTTAAGCCAGTAGAAAGGAACTCACTGAGTTTGCGGGAATAGCCCAAATCAAAGGAGAATTCGCGTGGCTGGCCAGTACCGGTAGACATACCCTGCTGGTCAGTGTAATTAATATTACCCAAAGAAAAATAACGCATTGATCCGCTTATGGCCTGGTTGTTTTCTTCGCCAAATTTGGCATAAGCAGCTATATAGGCAAGGAAGATATCTGGCACGAGGTCCTTTAACCATGGGGTATAGGTTGCAGAAATACCATAGTTCTTTTCACAGAAAGGTATTTTAGCCACATTCCAGTATTGTGCATTGGCATCAGGACTCATAGCTATGCCCACATCACCCATTGCACCAGCACGGGCGTCTGGAGAGATTCTTAAAAAAGGCACTGCCGTTGTTACAAGGTTCGACCCATTCGCCTGATAAGTTGGTTGAGTTGAAGTTGTTTGAGTACTTTTTGCAGCTGTTTGAGCTAATGCGCTCGTTGCGGTCAATCCTGCAACAAGTGTTAGGCCAGCTAACGCAAATTGTTTTACCATTTTCTATTATTATATTATTTAAAGTTTTGCAAAAATATCCCTTTTTGCCAATTTCCGAAATAATTCTTTCGGATAGGACAAGCTATTAACGCACAATTACCAGTTTTTGGTATGCAGTTGATTTATAACCTTTTTCAGAGGTGACAATAAACCTGTAAACATACACGCCAGAGGCCAGCTTTGCTCCGTTGTTATCGGTACCATCCCAGGTTATGTCGAAGGTTCTGCTACCTGAAGGGGTAATGGATTGCTTGATTGTTTTTACCGCAGCGCCAACTGCATCATAAATCGCTATCTGAATGTCGAGTGTTTCGTCCGGGTGGTTGTGTTCAAAGACAAAGTGCGTCAAATTGCTGAACGGATTTGGGTAGTTGCTGAGATTTTGTATATCTACAACAGTGCCATTAATTACTGTAAAGTCCACCGTGCCCTCACCCGAATTGTTATTTACGTCATAAGCCTTCACTGTAATCGTGTGGTGCCCGTCGGCAAGACCCTGTATCGGGAACAAAACAAATCCCTTCTGGTAGGTATTTGGGGCCGTTTCGTAGTAGTTATTTAAGATGTAAGGTTGTTCCACATTGCCATCAAGCACACCGGTAAGGTTATGGCCTATGCTGTATCCGGTCACATTTATACCGGTTTCCGAGGTTAGTTCCACAAACAGGGATGTGTTGCTGCCTGTGATGCCGCCATTTACGAAAAAGCTATCGTTCATGTAAGGCCGTACCACCGGTGCCGATGTGCTTTGCACCGGGTGGTCTGAAAATCCACCAACAATAAATGAAGTGTCAGATCCTGCGGCATCAGTAACACCATTTTGGGCATAGGTACTTATTTTGCCGGTTCCATTAAAATAGTTAATGTCCTTTGGAGCAATGAATGTTACTTCATATAAGCCGTTGGTCACACTTACTGTTCCTTTATATATAAGGTTGAGTTGGGTGCTGAATGTTTTCTCGCCGTAAGAGGTGTTTACATTTTGGCTGCTTGGTTTGTCAAAGAACGCGATATTGAGCGTGCCATTGAAATTAGTAATTGTGGAACCGGTTAGGTCTCTAACACTGCCATGTAGTATGTACTTGCCCAAAGCCTTTACCGAATCCGTAATTTCATTGCTGAACCCATCAACTACGCTATCAACTTTTACATTGTATTGCGGAAAGTCAGGTATCAGCGCAGGGTCGCCAAGCAGCACAAATTTCCTGAAGTTGGAGAGTTCGTCGCTTGGGGGGGCAACTGAATAGGCCACATTCTTACTGATTCTGCAGGCATCGCCAAAAGTATTCCATGTGCCATCTTGTTTTTTGGTGAATTGCGCGTCAAGAAAATCAATGTTCATGGGTTTGTTGAAAAACTCATACACAGCGCCAGTAGTCGTGACCATGGCTATTGCACCACCTCCGTCATGAAGCATCATTAATTCTGCAGCGGATGCCGCCGGGTGGTCGAACTGGCCAAAATCACATGTAGCAGTAGCCATAAAGGGCAGGCTGTTCACATTGTTCCAGTTGTTGAAGTCGTCCTGAGTGAGTATCCGTTCGTTCGCCCAAACCTGTGGGTTGCCATGCCCATTGTAGTTAACCATAAATACGCCCTGGTATATCTGGTCATTTATTGCGGCATTGGCATTCGGGCACCTCGGCCCCCCGGGGGTAACTACTATAGGTATCGCGTCTACATAAACCTTTTGCTGATTGTAGAGCATTTTGGTTGCATCAGCTACTGTTTCGGACATTATTTCGGCATCCCCCATGTGGTCGCCGGCATCATCGCTTTTCTCTGCCACAACCATCGAGGCAATTCTCCATGGCCCGAGCGTAGCGGCTGATTTATAATTGACTATTTTATTTGCTGCAACCGTTGCGTCAGTTAAATTTCTTGCAGGTATGCGGCCTACTCCAATATCCAATGTATTAGCAATGCCGTAATTTTCTATGTATTCATTGTCGTCAAGGAAACCGAAAAAATCATCGCTAAGAAATCCGTCCAGGTCGCTGGAGTCATTTGCAGTCTCATAAGTTGGTACAAAATTGGCATTGTTGGCGAGGCGGTATTTGTAGTCATACGAGCCATTGCCGTAGAGCAGTAGGTACTTGGGTAGCTGCGTAGAATCGGTAGCCCTTTTGTAGAACATACGTGCAAAATCCCTGATTGCTGATATATCCTGCGCGCCAGAGGAAAACTCATTGTAAACCTCTTCTGTAGTAACGAGCGCAACCCTTAGGTTATCATGGCTTTTGTGATAGTCTGCCACAGACTTCGCAGCATCATAAAAAGCAGGGTGTACTACTATAATAAGGTCGCTCTGCGGGAGAGCATGCAGGTTTTGGTTTGGTACTTGTTTAACAAATGTTGGTGTATAGAAATTACTTCCGTTGGTTGCTGCAAACTCATGCAGCATGGCTGCATCCTGAGCAAACGTATAGGTGGTTCCACTAAGCGTGCCATTCATTAATATGGCATTGTGTGGGTCGGTAACGTCCCATACAGATGTTGCGCTGTTCGCCTGCTGTATTCCATAACTGACTACTTTACCTGCACCCACGGTTTGCCAATCCCTGAAGCTCAACTGACCATTATTCAGGTTCAGCGGGCGGCGAGCGTTTACTTCTACATAATCGAGATAACAAATACTTGATTGGGTGGTAGTTGGTGGCGAGGGCACGAAGGTCATGTTTATGCTCGCATTGCGGGAGTTGATGTTACCATTCCATGTCGTTACCACATGCCCAAGCAGTACATCGGCATTCGTCACCGTCCCGAAATATGATGTAGCAATGTTAGAACCATTCAGCGAAAAACTCAATGTGCTGCCGCCATAGCCCTGGGTGGCAGCGCTTGAAAATCTCAAAGTGGCCGTAGAGGCTACATCGCCAAGGTCGAAATTAACACTCTGCACATCACCTACCTGATCAGAGAACATTTCGCCAAACCATGTCTTACCATAAGTAGAAGGATCTATTAAATCAAGATCGTGCACATCGTAATAATTAAATCCGGTTGCTGTTGCATTTGCAACGGGCACCGTCGATTGGGCTGACACTCTCTTGCCGGCACCATTATCAACACTTACAAAATAGTATGCCGTATCTGCGTATATATTGTTTTTATGTCTAAAAATCTGGTTTACGCTGTCCTTGCTCCAGGTTGTAGGTCCTACAGCATAAAACACAGCAAAGTCACCTGCATTAAAGGCATTGTCGCCACCATCATTCACGAGTATAGCATTTTCAATCAGGTCGGCAGGGCGTTCAACATTATTGTCTTCCGATAACATTGCACCGCCATTTCCGAAAATCCTGATGTTGGCGGGATTGATAGCGGATGCTGAAATACCCATCGCATTGAAAAAGCTGAAATCAAGCTTGTAAAAACCTGTTTTTGTAATTCCTATTTTGTACCATGTGCCATTGGCAAGTACCGAAGAGGGGGCATCAATAAATCTTGCAGCTGTTTTAGCCGCTGCTGGTGTAGGGTCTTCCGTATAGTTAATAGTTACTGTTGCAAGCTGGTTTACCTGGCCGGCAACCGATGAAGCCACATAGGCAGGAATGCTTACCAAAATGAACGGTTTTTTCAGCTCCATGCCCTGCACTACCCTAAACAGCATAGGGTCTCCTGTTTTTGCGCCCTTCGGCAAGGCCACGTTCTGTATATAAGACAAACCCGACAGTGTAATAGTAGGTTTGCTATAGCTGTTTAGGGCTATTTTCTTTACAAAGTTACCTTCGTATATGTCCTTTGCCCCCACCTGCAACGTAAGTACAGCACCAAAAGAGCTGCTGCCGAGGGCAATTAATATAAGAAGTAGTACCTTTATTTTAGTTACAGCAGTTCTCATTTCAGTTATTAGGTTGAAAAATATTAGTTGACCAAAAAAAACTTATACAGCACCAAAGTTAACGATTCACAGGTGAAAACATGCGCTTTGGTACTATAGACATAGTTAATAACGAAATTTTTTGTTGTATATTTTATGGGCAAAAGAATAAAAATTTAACGGATTTTTGTTTTTCTGGTCGCAAAGCTTGAAACTTTCAAAAGAAAGTACTAACATTGTTCCTTCTTTTGAAGGTTTATCAATCGAATACCGTTAAATATTTGAGTTTACTTATGAAACGAAAACTAACAGGCGTTGCTTTGCTGTGTATAGGAGCTGCTACATTTTTCTCCTCCTGCGAATCTTCTTCGCGTAAAAAAGGCAAGGGTGAAGGCGTATCCCCAGTTACCGGATGGTTTTATAATGATTCCCGTTTCGGAGGCTATGATGTAGCTGATTATCCAGGTCAACAGACCCCCGTTGGCATGGTTCTTGTGCAAGGTGGCCGTTTTACTATGGGTGCAAACGATGATGAAATGGCGACTCTTGACGCCAACAACGTTCGCCGCACGGTTTCTGTGTCCTCTTTCTATATGGATGAGACGGAAATAACCAATAAAGACTATCGCGAGTACATTTACTGGTTGCAACGCGCATACGGCAATGACCTTCCTGAAATAGTTAATGCTGCAAAACCAGACCAGACTGTTTGGCGTTCTCCGCTCGGCTACAATGAGCCATATGTGAAAAATTACTTCGGTCATGCCGCTTTCAACAATTACCCTGTTGTAGGTGTAAACTGGTACCAGGCGTCGGACTTTTGTAAATGGCGTACGGACCGTGTGAATGAGTTCTTGCTCATTCAGCAGGGTGCATTGGCTCCTAACTGGAACCAAACAGGTGAAGACGTATTTACTACTGAGTCTTATCAGAATAGCCAGTATCAGGGTACTTTAGGCCACAACCTGAAAAAAGACCTCGATAAAAATGGTGCCGGTACAAGGGCTTATACAATGTCTGATGGTGTGTTTATGCCCGACTATCGCCTTCCAACAGAAGCTGAGTGGGAATATGCAGCACTCGGTATAGTAGGTAACAACCCTGCTCCAGAAACTAAACGCCGTCGTGGTGAGGAAGTTTTCACAGACCGTAACACTTTACCTTGGGGTCCAAGAAACACAGCTCGCTACGATATTCATAACATGTATCAGGGTGAAATCATGGGTAACTTCATGCGTGGCAAGGGCGACGTAATGGGTGTTGCCGGTGCACTTAATGATAACGCTGACATCACTGCTCCTGTAAGAAGCTACCAGCCTAACGCCTGGGGTCTTTATAACATGGCTGGTAATGTGAATGAGTGGGTAATGGATACTTATCGCCCTTCTTCTCATGAAGATGTTGATGAATTCCGTCCATTCCGCGGTAACCAGTTCACTAAGAAAGCCGTGCAGGAAGATGGTACAGACGAAGAAAGAGACAGCACTGGTCACATACCATACCTGCCTGTAACTGCCGCTGACCTCGCTGCAACTGGTAAGTACAAAATCAGAACTGCTAACCTCAATAACTACAAAGACGGTGATACTTCTTATGCTTCAGGAATCGCCAACTATGGTGCTTACAAGTATGGTGAAAACACACTCGTAAACGATTCTGCTAAAGTTTACAAAGGTGGTTCATGGGCCGATCGCGCTTATTGGTTATCTCCTGGTACACGTCGTTTCGTTCAGGGTAATGTTTCTACCAACACTATCGGTTTCCGTTGCGTAGTTGATCGTCTTGGTAGCCCAAGCGGTAACAATGAGCCAGCTGGTAACAGCTTCGGTGCTCAGAAAAAACACAAAAGATAAGTAGTACACTGATTGATAGATATTGAACAACCCCTTTCCTCACAGGAAGGGGTTGTTTCGTTAGAGGAGATAGCCGGAGTCTTAGTTTATTCCGGCGTCCCTCCATTTTTTAAATCCACCGCTCATCATTAATTTTCTATCTTAAATTTGCGTTCATGGAAACCGAAGAACTATATCGGATATACTTAAAAAATCCTTCTGTACAGACCGACACCCGCAAGCTGAAAGAAAACGATATGTTTTTTGCACTGAGCGGGCCTAATTTCGATGGAAATACCTTCGCTGCGCAAGCACTTGAAAAGCGCGCGGCTGTTGCAGTAATTGATAATGTACAATACAAAACCGATGAACGGTGTATTGTTGTGCCTGACGTGCTTAAAGCCTTGCAACAGCTCGCAACATGGCACCGCATGCAATTTAAAATACCCTTTCTTGCTATTACAGGATCTAATGGAAAGACGACAACTAAGGAGCTTATTGCTGCCGTTCTCAGCCGGAAATTTGTGACCTATGCCACCAAAGGTAACCTCAATAACCATATCGGTGTGCCACTCACCATACTCAAAATAAAGCCTGACGCGGGTTTTGCAATCATAGAGATGGGTGCAAACCACCAGCGTGAAATTGCCGGATACTGCGAGGTTGCACGCCCTGATTATGGACTTATTACCAATTGCGGTAAGGCGCATATTGAAGGTTTTGGGGGTGAGGAAGGAGTAAGAAAAGGCAAGGGAGAGTTGTATGATTTTCTACGGGCAACAGGGGGGAGCATATTCCGAAACAGCGACCTGGACTACCTGGAGCAAATGGCTCATGGTATAGAAAAGCAAATAACCTACGGCACTGCAGATGCAGATTATTGTGGCAAGCCAGTAACAAATGGTGTTTTCATAGGTGTTGAGTTTCAGCAGGGTGGAGATACTCAAGTAATGGAGACGCAGTTGGTTGGTGACTATAATTTCCCCAATATATTGGCTGGTATTGCCATAGGTTTACATTTCGGTGTGCCAATGGCAGATATTAAAGATGCGCTTCGCGCCTATCACCCTGACAACAGCCGGTCACAGTGGTTAAAAAAGGGTACTAACCAGATCATTCTTGATGCTTATAACGCTAACCCAAGCAGTATGAAGGCTGCCATCCTCAATTTTGCCGCTACAACCCTGCCCAATAAGATATTGTGGCTCGGTGGCATGAAAGAAATGGGCGACAGTGAAAGAGATGAACACACGCAGCTCGTGACCCTCATTAATAATTATGAATGGCAACAGGTAATACTTGCCGGTAAAGAGTTTGAGGGCTTGCAAGGCAAGTACCTTTGGTTTGAGAGTTCAGTTTTGGCTGCCGATTACATACGGCATCACCAGCCTGCAAATAGCTCGATATTGTTGAAGGGGTCCAGAGGCAGTAAAATGGAACTAATGCTGGATGCACTTTAGTCCCTTTAAGCATAAAATTAGGTCACAATTTGGCAAAATATTTCAACGCAAAGTTCGCAAAGCAAAGCGCAAAGAAGGCG
>CAILMA010000023.1 GCA_903835145.1 uncultured Bacteroidota bacterium | reverse complement strand
CTGCTGCAAACAATGGATGTTACGCTTCCGCTAACCAGAGATGAAGTTAATACACCTGTAGTTATACTTGTGCATGGTGGCTCATGGGTTGCCGGTGCCAAAAATGACTTTTATGGCCTTGGGCTCGACACGTTCTTCACATCGAACGGGTGTGCTATGGTAAACATAAACTATCGCCTCTGCACCAGCTACCCCTACCCCGATGCACTTGATGATATAGGCCTTGTGATGAATTATATAAAAAGAAATGCAAGCCGCTGGCGTGTAAATCCTGACAGAATATGCATTTTGGGCCGCAGTTCAGGTAGTCAGTTGGCGTTGCTGTATGCCTATTCCAGAAATGCGGATAAACGGATTAAGGCAGTGATTGATGGCTTCGGACCAACAAACCTCACAGACAGTACAATAGTAAATACACAACTGGGCTTAAACGTAACCAATATGCTTGGCGACTACGCTACATACCCCGACCTTTGGCATGACGCAAGCCCAATATACCATATGAACGGCGCCGTACCTACGGTTATTTTCCAGGGCACTGTTGACGAGCTTGTATATCCTAAGCAATCACTCATGTTGCAGGATTCCCTTATTGCCCGGTCGGTACCCTCATTATATATTCCATGGGTAGGTGCAGGACATGGCTGGTCGCAGGAAAATTGGATTGCTTCACAAAACGCAACCATCACCTTTGTTAAAAAGTACCTTTAGAACTCAATTTCCTCAGTCCGGCATTGGTTTAAAAACAACTATCGCCACGACCATAATAACAGTCTCATACTATACAAAGTTATACAGTCACAGTTTCGGGGCTATTTGAGCGACGAAGACTGGCTCATATCCAGTTTACATAAATGGAGGTGTTTCTATTGCCTGACCTCATCAATGGCTCCTTCAATATTGCTATAAAAAGATTCAACGGCTTTTGCATTTAGTTTCACAAAAATTCTTCTAATTTGCTGCAAAATTGGTGCTATGAAAAAGATAGGTATTATTGGTTCCGGCGTGGTGGCAAAGACATTGGGAAATGGCTTCCTGAAACATAATTATGAGGTGATGCTTGGCTCCCGTTACTTGAGTAAAATCACACCCTGGAAAGAAGAAGCTGGCGATAAGGGCCGCATTGGCACACCAGCCGAAGCAGCTAAATTTGGAGATATTGTAGTACTGGCTGTGAAAGGTCGTTTTGCGGTTGATGTGCTGGAAGAGGCCGGGCCTCAAAACCTGCAAAAGAAAACAGTGATAGATGCCACAAATCCTATCGATGACGCACCGCCTGAAAACGGAGTCATCAAATTTTTTACCGGCCACGACGAATCACTCATGGAACGGCTGCAAACGCAGTTTCCTGAGGTGCATTTCGTAAAATCTTTTAATAGCGTTGGTAGCCCACTCATGGTAAATCCTCCGTTCCCTACAAAACCTACTATGTTTATTTGCGGCAACAACCAGGCGGCAAAAAAGGAAGTAACCAACATCCTCGATCAGTTTGGGTGGGAAGCTGCAGATATGGGGAAGGATACGAGCGCAAGGGCCATAGAGCCATTGTGCATCCTTTGGTGCATACCGGGCATGAACAACAACGAGTGGAGCCATGCTTTCAAACTAATGAAACTCTAACAGTTGATATATTTATTTAAACAGACCCTGCATAAAACTATTTTGTGCAGGGTTTGCTGTAATATTACAGGAGCCATTACTCTGCTTATCATATGGAACCAATCATAAAAATAAAAGGTCTTAGCAAACAGTACGACGGCAAAACCGTGCTGAACAACATAAACCTCGAAGTAAATTCCGGCCAAATCATTGGGTACATAGGCCCCAACGGGGCCGGTAAGTCCACTACGGTTAAGATTCTTACCGGCATCATTCAAGATTACATGGGCGAGGTTTATGTTATGGGCAAGAACCTACGCGACCACGTGATGGAGGTCAAAAATAATGTTGGCTATATACCGG
>CAILMA010000022.1 GCA_903835145.1 uncultured Bacteroidota bacterium | reverse complement strand
GCAACTTTAGCTTCATGATGGCCCTGAGCCTCCTTGGCTGCGTCATACTCTGCATTTTCCTTCAAGTCACCTTTCTCTCTTGCCTCGGCAATCTGGCGGGCAATTTCAGCTCTTCCTGTAGTTTTAAGCTTGTTGAGCTCTTCTCTCATCTGAGCCAAACTCTCTTTCGTCAAATAATTTAATTCTGACATTTTATATTGATTTAATGCTAACAAAAAACGCAACGCCTCCGTATAACAGAAGCGTTGCTAAGCAAAATTAAGAAAAATTGATTACAAATTAACAATTAAGAACAAAGTGCCTTAATCAACCTTTGACGATTCCTTTTTACCGGTACCACGAGTGAACCTTAAAGAAATCATATGAACGCCATTTGCAGGGCGCAGCGTTGGCCTATAGGAATAATCTAAAGCAAGTACAGGACCAGTAGCACCAACCCGTGTCTGCACTGTTGCACCACATGCAAAACCTGTAAACATCGTAGCAGAAGTTGTTGGGTCGCCAATACCATTTTCATAACGATAAGCAGCGCGAAGCTGAAACAAATCTTTAAACGAGTATTCAGCACCTACACCAAGATAGTCGTTAATAAACGAATTCGAAGTGAAATTAGCCATTACTGACAATTTGTGCTTTGATGTACCAGCAAGACCAGCAGTATGACCCTGATCAAGGTAAAAATCATAAGAAGCACCAATGTTTAAATAGGTTGGCATTGGGAACTTATCAGATGGCGTATTGTCAGTAACACTAAAAGTAGGGTTAGATTGCGACTGAAGACCATTGAAAGAGAAACCAGTCCCTGTAAACCTCATATTCGTACCCAGATTACGCAAAGTAATACCAAGGTGGAAATTATCGGCTTTACCTGTAACGTACTGGATACCGCCTTCAAACGCAAGGCCCAATGCATTTATGTTATTGATTTGCTCAGAAACATAAGTAGCGGCCGCTCCTGCATTCACGTGAGTAGAAAACTGACGGGAATAGCCCAACTGAACATTCAGAAACTGTGGGTGGTAACTACCGAAACCGTCAGGATTTTGAATATTAGTCTGAGAAATGTCACCAAAACTCATAGACATAATGTTCAAACCAATAACGCTCGAATTTCCGATTGGCTGAGCAATAGCGATATCATTTACATCGATACCTGTTCCTGACAAATAAACACCATGAGACAAGCCAAGCTCAGTAGTAGAATCGGCGGCAAGCCCGGCAATATTTGATTTCATAGCTTCAATACCTCCAACATAAGAAGTATTCATGCCGAACAAGCCTGTAGAACGCCCCCAGGGATTAATGAGTAACTCAGGAGCGCCTGATTGACCAACACGATCTTTATTCCCTGCAAATGCACCGAAAGAAACACTAACTGCGCAAAGGGTAGCAAAAGTAATATTTGAAAGTTTTTTCATAATCTATTTTCTTGTTGTGTATTTATCTTGGAGAAACATTCATTCCTACCTGTCAAATGAAAAAATTAATAACTGCTAGCATCAATAGGACGCATTGCACCGAACCATTTCAATACGCGCTCACCGATACCTTCTGCTTTAACATCCATCAGGTACATACCACTTGCAACGGGCAAGCCTGCAGTATTACGGATATCCCAATCAAGGTATGATGTGTTCGGATCGCTCTTGGTAAGGGTTCTAACCAATGTACCGTCAAGAGAATAAATATGAACGGTAACATTTGCAGGCAGGTTAATAATCTTCACCTTGGTATCGAAACGGTTTGTTTCGTAACCATCCATTCCATAATAAGGGTTTGGAACAACATTAATTTTAGAAAGCAAGCCACTCTTATCAGGATTATCAGACAATGGAGTAGGTGCAAGGTTCTTAGTACTGAATGTATAATAAGGCTGAGCTCCTTCACCCCTTGTTATGTTGAGCAACTTGGCTGTATCAGTATTTGCGAGATAAGGAGCAAATGGCCTTGTAACCCTGAAACGAAGTGTAGTGGTAGTTGGAATCAAACCATCTTTAAGAGACAACAAACCGATTGAAGGATTAAGCGTTGGCAAACCGATATAAGAAACCGGAAGGTACGCTGGCTTTATCAGATTTGGGTTTGCTGGGAAGCCGCTTCTCAAAATAGTACAGAATGAATTACAAGAGTCATACTTAGTTGAAAGTACAAACACAAGGTGCTTACCACCGTAAACTATGGAACCGTCAAACTGGTTAAATATGGTGGCCGTTGGATTCCACAACATATCCTTACCATTGTCAGTTGCCAAATAAGAATCTTCGCCAAATACAATATTAAGGCGCTTACCTGACTGGTCGATAGCATAACCTGGGAACCATGATTTACCAGCTTCTTTAGCGTCATCTGTGTACACAGGCATTCCATCGCCACTGATTGTCTGAGCAAGATCCCAACCCTTATGCCTTCTGAGATAGAACTTAGAAGCGTGGTTTTCAGACAAAGTACTGTCTTCCTGTTCTTCGATTACAGCACACCTGGTCCATTTTGATTTGTCGCTTGTGAAAACAAGGTTTACATCAGGGAGTGCAGCCATTGCAGCATAACCGTTAGGAATCTGAGCATAAGCTACCTGGAAACTACATTGTGTGCCGGTACCATAAATATCACCATTCCAGTAAGCAGCAAGTGGGTAAGGCCCCCATGTACTCTGCATAGGATTGAAGTTAGCAAACATGTTCTCGTATGCAGAAGTAGTATCAAGATTGTTATCGTTAAAATCACATGGGTTTTTGTAAGGATCACGAGGTGCAGTATAGCCGTTTGTGTTATTACCTGAACGCAACCAGTTAGCAAAGTTACTATCTGCCTGATCCTGAACACCCCACATCCATGGTAAAGCCTGGTCTTCAAACAATACATTAGAAGTCAAATAACCATTACCCGGCCAGTCGTTGTTGCCAGGATATGTCTTCAAACCTGGGCCATGAACCTGATTAACGCTTACTGAAAGACCATATTTCTCAATGATTTGTTCATTAACTGAACT
>CAILMA010000021.1 GCA_903835145.1 uncultured Bacteroidota bacterium | reverse complement strand
ACATAGCCCACTATGGAACTGAAAAATGAATTGATCTCCTTTATAAAAATACTGCGCATCCTGTTGGTTAGATGGGGGGAGCAAATATAATTAAACTTGAATGGGCATTGGATATTTGCCGGAACCGCAAAAGTTAAAATTTGAACAAACTTTAATTATACTAATTTTGAGAAAGTAGTACCTTTACCCCCAACACTATTTTTTTGCTTGTAAAAGCACTTTTTCAGACGCATTTACAGAGTGTTTATTTAAAAATATGTTCTGCGAATTGAAAACAAGTCAACTCGTTAATATATTTGTTCAGTATTCTTGGTGTGTCCATCATCAGGGGAGTTACCAGACTTTTTAAGTGGTCATCGAAAAACGGCCAGATAAATTATTAATTATGTTCAAGAAAAGAATAAAAAGTGCCTTACTTATTGCTGTGCTTGCGGTATGTGCCGTGGTAGCTGTTGTTTCCTGCTCTAAATCGTCCGATACTGCTGCTACTGCTCAGTTCGTGGGCAAGTGGAATGGCACGGGTTGCAGTTCCGAAATTACTTACATCAACATCAGCTCAGGCCCTACCAACTACTCTATGTATATGTCCTACACCGTAGGTGCCGATACTTGTGCTCAGGGTATCTCCCTGCTGGCCTCAGTGAGCAGCAACCAGCTCGATAATTTCAGTACAGAAACAAAGCAGTTCACCGATAAATGTGGTGTAAGCTACAGCGTTAGCGCTGCCGGCACTATCGTTGGCGACTCCATATATATCACTACATTCATTCAGTCGCCTACCACAAGCGGCACTGCTTGTACCTTCAGAGGCAGAAAATAAAGAAGAATTTCTTTAAATAGAAACAGGGCAACTATCACAGTTGCCCTGTTTTTTTGCACAAAAGTCCTGTATTTCAATAACTTACAGGGTTAGGGTTATCACTTAGTTACTCAGCTGCAACACAAACGCTTTCTCCGTTTTGCTCCGGTAAACGAGCGAAACGAAGTACAGCCCGTTTTGCAACTTGCCCACATTAAATTCATGTTGGTCTATGTTGAGTCGCGCCTGCTTCACAATCTCACCGTCTTCATTCGTTACATAAGCCCAGGTCGGTTTCGGTAGTTCCGGCAGGTTGCTAAAGGAGACGTTGTAGCCGCTGTTGGTCATCTCCGTGTTGGCAAACTTGCTGTCGTGGCCTATGGTAGCAGGTATTTTGTGATTCCTGCCCTGGTCAGCGCTGGTTTGGGCGGTAGTAATGCCGGAAAGGGCACAGAAAGCGCAAAAAATGAACATTTTCTTCATGATATTTCGTTTTGATTGGTGAGGTACAATTACTTCGTAAAAGTAACAGTCGCCCTGCCCTTGGGCTTACCGCCAAAGGGGTGATTTCAGCGAAAAACAGTCCCGCAACTGGGTGAAAAAAGGGGGATAGACACACCGCTTCGGCCAATATTTACGGCTTGTAACAGCTCTGTTTCCCGCTTCATTCCCGGAAAATCCGTTGTCGTTACCATTTTTAGGCCTCTTCATTCCCAAGCCGGTATATTTTTTTGAGTTGCAATATAATATTGTAATGTATTTACGCACAGATGCTTGACCCATCTATGCGGCGTAATGCTGGAGTAAAACTTAGTTGGTTAAAAAATTTGCGATGTTAGAGTAATACAGATGGTGATGTGATTCCCCACGATTCTGCGCCGGTGAGATCCATTTGTTACATGCGGGTGCTTTTTTGCACCCGCATTCTTTATTTATAGAAGGAATGCAATAGCCCTGCCTACCTTTAATTTCCATGTTATGATTTTACTGTTTTTAGTATTTATTATTGGCTACTATACTTTTCCACACTCGGTGCAGGACTTTAAATATATGATCCGTAAATTCCGGAAATGCGACCGGAAAAGTGCCCGGAAAGAATTCTAACGCAAAATATTTGCGTAATGAGTATATAAAATAATATAGCATTCGACGATCGCTTTTTCAAGTTTTGGGAAGGCTCACCCATTTTTCTAAGTTCAAAGGCCTGTTTTCCCATTAATGGCGAAGGGACAACTAATCCTCATGTACGTACATATTATTTTCGAGTTATCATTGATATTTTTTTTCTATTTTTTAGGAGAAATGAATTGGTTAACATAAATTTGCCAACTGAATCAATTATTTTACAGGACTTTATTGATAGGAAATCGGATAAATTGTATTTTTTTT
>CAILMA010000020.1 GCA_903835145.1 uncultured Bacteroidota bacterium | reverse complement strand
TAAACCTTTTTATTTTATGAAAAAACTCGTATTTAGTTTAGCTTTACTTGCAGGCTCTTCCGCCTCTTTACTTGCCCAATCAACCCTCACGGCAGCAACGAATAACCCGGTTGTGAACAATTCATATACTTCGGTAAATGTTGACACCACAGGTACATTCACGGAGGCAACGATATCATCGAACACTGGGGCTCACCATGTCTGGGATTTTTCCGGGCTCACCACCACGATATCTTATGATACTGCCAAGGAAGTCACTTGTTCTTCTACGCCCCATTGTATGTTGTTCCTTTCGAGTACCAACATGGCATCGCAAACGCTCTCAAGCCCCACCTATGTTTATTCCATAGTAAGTACTGATAGTATTGCACAGTCCGGTTATTACCAATCATCGACTCAGAACTTGATATTTACTGATCCGATGGTTACTATTAAGTATCCTTTTACCTACCTTAGTAGCTATACCGATCCTTATGCCGGCATTCTTACTTACGATCCGGGTTCCGGGTTTGGGGCAATTACAGCCTATGAAACAGGCACTATCAACGTAAGTTGCGATGGCTATGGTACTTTGCAATTGCCGGGTGGCGTTACTGACACTGGTGTGCTAAGGGTTCACAGTTCACAGACATTTATAGATAGCGCTCACGTATTTGGTGTTGATACAGTACTCACCGCGAATATTAATACCTACACATGGCTTATGCCAGGGTACCATAGTCCATTGTTAACTATTTCGTTTACTGACCAGGTAGGTACAGGTTCTGGTGGTTTGCATTTTAAAACCATCAGCTACGCTAAAAAATATCCATTGAGCATTAAGAATATCACCGAAATTCAAAATTCTCTGGAAGTATTCCCTAATCCGGCTTCTGGTGAGTTGAACATAAAGTTTGAGGCTACTACCAGCGAAGATGTGAACATAACCGTAGTTGACTTGCTTGGCAGGGTTGTTGCTAACGTGCCGCATACCAACAAACAGGGTATACAACAAGTAAGCTTTAATACAGGCTCTATCCCTGCCGGTTTATATTTGGTGCGCCTGCAGTCTGGTGGACAAACTGTTACCAGGAAGATTGAAATCAGATAAGATTATATTATTCATATTTATTTGCTGCCCCTTCGCTCAAGGGGCAGTTTTTTTTATGTATATGTGGGACTGCGATACTTAGCGTTCTATCAAATCATCAGCTTCCTTATTGATATTTCTACCTTTTCCGAAGAAATAACCAGCTGAAAGGCCAAAGATTCTGTTTTTATCCATCTCGGTATTCAGGCCTAAGTCTTTGAGGCCGGCCGTATAGTAAATCTTAAAATACAGTCCGGTTGGTAGTTCGTATCCACCAGTTAGGTTTATACCCAAATCCCAGGGCGACCAATTATTGCCGCCTGTTTTTATGGTGGAGGAGTAGCTCACGTCAAAAGGTGTGCCGTTTACACCTGCAGAATGTACCATATTGGTGCCGGTGACCAGGTAGGAGAACGTTGCACCGAGGCCAAAAATAACCCTGCCGCTGCCTTGCTGCCCTGTCTTGAAGAATATGCTGACCGGTGCATCTATATAATACAAATTCAATGTTTGATTCGTTTGATCGTTGAGCGTGTCGCTGTCATAAAACGAGTAGCTTCTTTGCTGTCCCTTAGTTGCAAAAAACAGTCCCGATTGGAGGTAAACGTGTTTATTGAAGCCGGCTTCAATAGCAGCGCCTATCTTGAACGCCGGTAGTGGTTTTGTACTTGCAGCTGTAAAACCAAGAATAGGCGCAAAACGCATGTCACTTATGCCAACTCCAATTTCTGGTGCTATTGCCAACTGAGCGTGCGTTTTTGCCGACAAAAGCAGCGCAGCAGTGCAGATAAATAATTTCTTTGTCATCAGATTTTTGTGTGTTACCGCTTTAGTTTTTTCGTTGTTGTATTGGTGTAGGTTTTATCGCCAATGCTCCCAATCCATTTTATGCCTCTTATTGCGTTGGTGAGTAGCACTTCATCTGCCTGCATCAGTTCTGTCACAGAAAGAGTTTTTTCAATGATTTCCGGATTAAGCGTAATTATGTGCCGGCGCATAACGCCAGCTATGCATCCTTCTGAAAGCGGGGGAGTATAGACTTTGCCGCCAGTTACCCAGTAGATATTAGCAATAGTACTTTCTATTACATTTCCTTGGGTATTTAATATCAGCGCGTCGTTCCACTTTTCCGTTTTAGCCTGCCGTGCAGCCATAGCATAGATGAGTGCATTGCAGGTTTTTAAGTTGCTTAATCTATCGGCACTTTTATTTAGTCCGGTTGCAATACCAGCAATGAGTCCATTTTCATTGAGTTGAAGTAACTCCTCCTGAATTGGAAAACACTCTATTAAGAAGCCGGGTTTAGCAACATCGGTGCCGAACAAGCCGCCGCCACCGGCAAATACCTGCAGCCTGACGCGCGCTAAATGTTCCAGCTTGTTTTTTCGCGCGGTGTCAAGTATTTGCTGTTCCAGCCAATCCGGACTCCAGAGTTTGGGCAGCTGAAGCAGGAGTTGTGCAGCACTTGAAAAAAGCCTTTCAATGTGATAATCAAGTAATTGTATGTTGCCGTTTTTTATCAGCATTGTTTCAAATAGGCCATAGCCATACCTGAATGCACCATTATCAACGGGTAAAATTGATTCGGGCTGTTTTATGCTTTTACCGTTTATGTTTATGGTGCTCAATCTTGTTGTTTTTGGCCGAAATTACCACGAAATATACGAACAGAAAAAATCGATTGTAGTGTTGGTTTTATAACTTGGTAATGTGGTATTAATTTCGATTCATAAGAATATGAAAGCAGGTAGGTGTCTAAACTTTCAAAATTGTATTTTTGTAGAAAATTATCAGGAATGCAGTTTGAACAGCCGGTATCGGTACAGTGGTTAGCAGAATTTACAGGTGCTGAACTTAGAGGAGATAGTGAGCAAATGGCTATGGGAATCAATGAAATACACAAGGTAGAATCTGGTGATATTTCATTTGTGGATTTTGAAAAATATTACAACAAATGCCTTAATTCGGCCGCTACAATCATCATCATTAACAAAGATGTGCCGTGCCCTGAAGGTAAGACCTTGCTGGTTACAAAGGAGCCGTTTGAAGCATATATAAAGATTGTAAAGCGATTCCGCCCTTTTGAGCCTGCCAGTAAAATGATCAGTGACTCTGCGACTATAGGC
>CAILMA010000019.1 GCA_903835145.1 uncultured Bacteroidota bacterium | reverse complement strand
CCACACAGCCAGTATCCTCAGGTGTTAATAAGGTCTGATTTATGGGGGTATGTTGGTAACCAAGCTGTAACGGATAAGGACGTTCGCCCGGTCTCGGGCAGCTGGCACCGTGAAATAAAACTACCTTTATGCAAAGTTTAAACAGGGAATGGACAAAAAATCTTTTTATTACAGCAAGGCGAAAGGATATGTATTACTCGCAATACTGCTGGTGACAGCGGCTGGGTTTACCTATACCCTCACTATGGCTGGCAGTTCGTTGCTTTATCTTGTAGGTATGGGCGTGCTTGCCATCTCGCTTTGGGCGGTGATCTTTGTTTATGTAATCAAAAACTGGCTGCTGCGCGCGAGCCGGAACGAAGCTTATTTTGAGGTGGATAAGGACGGTATAGACTTAAAAAACGGCTACACGCCCATAAAATGGACAGAGATAGACAGAATAGGCATTGGCGGCGGCAGGAATGAAACAACCATAGGCATAAAACTTACCGACGCGGCTGCATTTCTTGCCCGGCAACCACTCAAAAAGAACGACCGGTTCCTGAATTGGAACAACAGTCTGAATGGCTACCACTTCCTCATTCTGGGCATTAAACTCGATGGTAAAACCTACGTTGTGTGCGATGAGCTGAAAGCTTTAAATGCGAAATATGGCATACAATAGTATTTTATACTATAAAAATTATATAATAATTTGTAAAATATTTAAACACTGAGTTCACAAAACAAAGCGGAAATGAGGCGCAAAGGATTGTATGTGTCGTTGCGTACTTTTTTTGAGCCCAAATTGAAATAAAAATTAAATGAATCTTTGCGCCTTCTTTGCGCACCCTTTGCGTGCTTCGCGGTTAACCTTTTATTGTCTGGCTTGGTCACCTTAAGTTTTCAGGCCTTCGCTATACCTACACGAAATGGATATCCTTACTCAGGAACCCATCATAGATACTCTTCATCAATTCACTCTTGGTGGATTGTAGTTTATGTACGTCATTAATCCATATCAGCAGGTTCAGGTTCATGGCTTTTTCTGAGGCCGAAAGCAGCAGTATTTCGGGTGGAATCGTCGTGACTACGTGCTCATTCTTTGCAAGGATTTCGAAGATGATCTCCTTTATTTCTTCAAAGGATTTAGACGGAACAATGCCAACCGGCAGTTCTATGCGCACATTATCGTTGCGCAGGGTCCAGTTGATCACCCGGCCAGAAAGCAGGTCGGCATTGGGCATGATGATCTCTGCGCCCTCTTCCATTATCATTTTGCTGGAGCGGATACCAATATCGATTACGCGGCCTTTTTTATCACCCAGCTCTATAAAATCGCCGATCCTGAAGGGTTGCTCGAAGATGATGATAACGCCTGATACGAGGTTATTAACAATGCTCTGCAGGCCAAGGCCAATACCTACACCCAGTGCGCCAAGCACTATGGTGATTTTATCCATTGGGATGCCTGATGCCGCGACGGCAATAAGGAAGCCGATGACAATAAGCACAAGGCGCGTCATGGCAAGGCGGGAGCCGTTTTTCTTCACTTCGGGGTCCCAGGTGGTTTCTGATTTGCCATAGAGGGAACCAACGCCTTTTTGCAGAATGTTCGACACGTAGACAATGGCAATAAACAACAGGATATTACCAATTTCAAACGTAGTGCTACCAATCTTGCGCTCCTTAGTAAGAATCATTACGGTGCCAGAAAAAAGGAAGTTATAGATGTTGAGGCTTATGGAGCAGATGATGACCCATATGAGGGTGGATAAGATAGATAGCGTGTTCATCAGCAGCTTTTCAATTTTCTCAAAGTTGAATTTGGCTGTGATGCCTCCACGCATTTTGTTCACAATGGTTTGGAGGTCGAATGCGTCCTTTATGATCTGGATGAAGATACTAAGTGCTACAGCCTGTGTGAGCCCATAAATG
>CAILMA010000018.1 GCA_903835145.1 uncultured Bacteroidota bacterium | reverse complement strand
GAGCAATGCCTTATGGCTGCTGAGATAGCAATGGAGCATCACCTTGGCCTTACATGCGACCCGGTGGGTGGTCTGGTGCAGGTGCCATGTATAGAGCGCAACACAATGGGTGCTATAAAGGCTATTACTGCTTCGCAGCTTGCGCTGCAAAGTAACCCGGGCAAGGCAAGGATCACACTCGACCAAGTAGTAAATACTATGTGGGAAACTGCCCTTGATATGGACCATAAATATAAAGAAACGGCTGAAGGCGGCCTTGCCGTTCAGTTGCCGATAAGCCTGAGCGAATGCTAAGGATAGACTAAAGAAAATTATAAAGAGATTATTTCATAACGAACACCAGCCCCAGGCCCACAGCCCTGGGGCTTGCTGTTGGTTGCAGGTGCATAGAGATGTCGCGCGATACATCAAAATTCTTGAGGTGGGCACCCGTCATGGCTTCAACCACCTGCAGGGTATAACCGAGTGCCGTAAAGAGCACTGTCATATCCATATACTTATTGTAGTCATTTTGTAACTGTTGTAATTGGTCGGTAGTGTAAAGACCTACATATTTATCGGTAGGATAGGGATTGTTAATACGGCCTATGTATGCTTTTCTGTAATCTTGATAGTTGTTGTAGTTGTCAACAAAAAAGTATCCCGCAATTCCCAGCCCGGCATAGATAACGGGTATTTTCCAATATTGGCGGTTGTAAAATTGCCCGAGGCCGGGCAGGATAGCAGAGTACAATCCTGCTCTTTTTGGATTCGGTTGAAACGGAACTGCTTTCAACGTGCCGTCGAGCGATGGGAGTGGTTTTTGAGCTGAGGCTTCAGACTGATATTTTTTTTCCGGGGTTGGTGTGGTTATAGAATCTGTTGCCTTTGTCGTTTGCGCATAGCATCGCACACTCGCACCCACGCTTAAGCAAACAAGACACAATAATATATGTTTTTTAATTTTCAACCTGCGAAATTATGGCGGGAAAGGTAGCACATGAAAAACAGAGAACAGAATGCCGGCAATAAATGACTTGGTATTTTTTTGCTAAAATAAAGGCTCCTACATGTGGTGTAAAGAGAAAGAAAATCCGAAGCCAACTATTAATCCACCCGGAGCCCTGCGCTCCAAATGGTCTCTTCCGCTTTGTGTAATGGCTGGCCCGGAGACCTGCGCAATGTGTGGCGAGTGCATGGGCACAGACCAGCCAAGCATTGTGTAGAACCTATTATAGCGGCGGCCGAGCGTCCAGTAATGGTAGGCCGCAAGAAAGGCATTTGGTTGTGATTTGAAGGAAACAGACACCGGTGCTTTACCATTTACAGTTTCTGTATTCACCTGCCTGTTTTCTTGTCCGGAATTAAACGTAAATCCGCCACCGAAAGCAAAGCCGCGCTGAGGTGATTTGAGGTAATATTTCGAGCCAAGGAATAATTTATTGCCCCAGGTACTGGTGCCAATACCGGCATCAAGCGTTACACAACTTGCAAGACAAACATTGAAATCAAGGCCAAGCAAACCGCTGGGGTTATTGACGCCAGTGCTTGTTTCTATGTAAAAAACCGGTGGTTTGGCTGGTTTCTCGCGCTTGTGTTTCTTCCCTTTCTGCTTTTCGGCAGGCGGGTCGGTAGCAAGTTGGGCATAGGTTCCGGTAAACAACAGCAGGGCAATAAGTGTAACGAAAGAAGTTTTCATTATTATTTTCCGGTTAGATAGGGTAAAGGTATTATATTTTAAACAGATTGCGACGTCGGAACCTCCAATTTTCACAAATGTGTATAAAATACATCACTTATTTTCCTTTTAGTCTTAGATGGTTAAGAGTCAACTGGTACAACATGCTTCCTTTTTAGGAGATGGCTTAAGGTTTGGTTAGTTCTATCAATTGGCTAAAATACTCAGTAGCCAGTTTCATGCGGCTGCCATACCAACTGAACATTTCTCCATCAACAAGCCTTATTTCTGCATTCGGTAGCATGGCCTGTATTTCTTCAATGTGCGCTTGTTTAAAGGGGTAGGGCTCGGACGAAAGCAAAACGAGGTCGAGATTCAACGATTTTAGGTCTTCGAGCACTATCTCGGGGTAACGGTTCAGATGGGCAAGTGCATTTTTCCAGCCTATACGTTGAATGATGTCGCTGATAAATGTATCGCCGCCGGCGCACATCCATGGGTTACGCCAAATAAAATAGGCCACCCGTAATTTTTTGTTGCTTTGTTGCAGTGTGGAGAAGCCCTGAGCAATTTGTGCGTTGAGATCTGCGGCAGCTGCGGCTGTTGCCGTTATTTCACCTACCTCAGCAATCATTTGCTGCGCTTCTTCCACCGTGGTTATATTACTCACCCAAACCGGGCAATGGCGCGCAAGTTCTTCTATTTGTTCTTTTGTGTTTTCTTCTTTGTTGGCCAATATTAGGTCTGGTTGAAGTGCAAGAACCTGATCAATATGCACCGTTTTTGTGCCACCTATTCTTTTTTTATTTCTAAACCATTCGTTCGGGTGAACACAGAACTTAGTAATTCCTACAACTTCATCAGATAAGCCCAGATCGAAAAGCAACTCGGTTTGAGAGGGAACAAGAGACACAATTCGTCTCGGG
>CAILMA010000017.1 GCA_903835145.1 uncultured Bacteroidota bacterium | reverse complement strand
GGTGGGGAATTCTAAGTCAAATTAACTAAGAGTTATTATTTTGGTGTGTTTTTAGAAAACACAATTAATACTTTACTGCACAGCTATGCCGGCAATCACCTTTTTATCTGATTTTGGCACAAGGGAAACCTCTGTGAGTACTGTTCATGCATTTTTTTCGCTGCGTTTTCCAGATACCACGTTTATCGACGTTTCTCATGGCGTAACAGCAGGCGACATCAGGCAGGCAGGCTGGATTTTATTATCTGCCTATCGTAATTTCCCAAAAGGGACGGTTCACCTCGTGATGATTGATCTTTTTAATTTCAGCGATACGAATTTGTTGCTTGCCGAAAAGGACGGACACTATTTTCTTGCCCCGGACAACGGTATTTTATCGCTCGCGTTTGGCGGTGTTATGGGTAAAACCTGGCTTTGTAAGTCATTCAATGAAACATTTGGGCTGCAGGACTGGTTGAAAGCTCTCGGCGATGTGATGAAGATATTGCATTCAGGCGAAGACCCGGGCGGCATTTATACAACTGCAGACATAAGCACGAGGCAAGCCCAGCAGCCGCCAAGAGTTATGCGAAACAGGGTCGATTGCCACATACTTTATATTGACCGTTATGGCAATCTCGCGTTAAACATCACGGAGCAACAATTTGGTGAGCTGGTTGGCGACAACGCTTTTTGTATCCGGATCCCAGGCGAAAAAGAGATAAAAGGAGCAGCAAGAAATTACGAAACCAACGTGATAAGCAAGCACTATAATGATGTGGACGAAGACGGGTTTCTGTGCCGTTTCAATAGCCTTGGTTACCTGGAAGTAGGCATCAATCACCGCTCAGCGGCCTCAAAACTTGAATCCGAGTCTTTTATCTCGCGCAACCTTATCAATCAGACCATCACTATACAGATAACCGGGGTGTGATACCATCCTTCGCTCTGGGGCACAAAAAAACGCCGCATTTTGCGCGGCGTAAATTCTAATATTTTATTGTGTCACGAGCCAATAGGCAATTACCTGATGAGCGTAACGTTGCCATTAAATATCTTTTTCTCGCCATCAGGGGCTTCAAGTACTATACGGTAGTTGTACACACCAATATCCTGAGGAATGCCATTAAACGTGCCATCCCATCCCTTGCGGATGTCAGTACTATTATGGTAAATAAGTTGTCCCCATTTATTAAACACACTAAAATCCTGAAGCTCAAATCCGTTTGGATTTACAACCCGGAAGTAGTCATTGAGGCCATCATTGTTAGGTGTAAACGCAGCAGGTATGAGCACCGTGCCGCTCACCGGGAAGTTAACTGTAATTGTTACCAGCGCAGAGTCGCGGCAGCCCCAGGTATTCATCCCCACTACCTTGTAGGTAGTTGTCGCAGCCGGGGTTGCAACCGGGTTGTTAATAAATGGGTTGCTAAGCGATTTGTCGCTTGGTGTCCAAATCCAGTAAGTAGCTCCCTGTGCGTTCAGCTGCACCGGGTTGCCAGCCGTTATCGTTTGGCTTGCCGTCACACTGTTCAGCGAAACAGACGGGTAAACGAAAACCTCGCCGGTATAGTAGGTATCAATGCCGTTTTTAATAACCCGATACACACCGGAATCCAGAAAACTTGCATTTGGAATGTCAGGATTCTGAAGGTTGCTGCTGAAGCCGGCCGGGCCGGTCCAGGAATAGGTATCGCTGGTGCTCCCCTGGCAGGAAAGCAAAATATCGCTGCCCGTACATACCGGGCTGTTGCTGGTGGCAAATGACGTAAACTGAGCATTTGCATTTACGCCAACCAGTAATAAACCAATGGTAAACAGTTGCTTGGTATTCATATAATAAAATGTATTGGATGTACTAAATTAACACAAAGGTAATCTTACAATTACCAAGACAGCCAGTTTACCCTAAAAGGCTGGGTTTTTTCACAAAATCTTTAGATTAAACCTTTTACAAACGCCGGGCAGACCTTATTTGAATACCCCTCGTTCTAAAATGGATAGCCAATACCAATATTAAATACGAGGTTCTGCCTTCTCCAACTGCTTTCGCTGAAAGCAATTTTATCAAATACCCACCTATTGTTTTCAGGCAGCCATGCCTCTCTCACCGGCATGCCGAGGTCCAGCCGCAGAATAAGTATGCTGAAGTCGAATCTTAGCCCCACTCCAACATCTGCCGAAAGTTCTTTGTAAAACGAGGGGCTGAATTCACCGCCGGGATCGCCGCCGTTTTTGTTGTAAAGCCATATGTTGCCGGCATCGAAGAAAACGGCACCCTGCACGAAATGGTAGAGTTTTTGGCGGAGTTCCACATTGAATTCAAGTTTTATATCGCCTAATATTTCTATGTATTGGTTCGCTGTGTCTTTTACATATTCGTTGAAGGTTCCCGGGCCTACAAGCCGTGACGGGAACCCCCTAAGATCACTATTGCCACCCGCCCAGAATTGCTTTATATTGGGTAGCTGGCTTGAATTGCCCATCGGGATACCTATCCCACCCATGAGTCTTGCAGCGAGTGTCGTCGCCGACGAAAACCTGTAATAATAGCGAAAGTCAGGCTGAATTTTCAGGTATTGGGCATATGCAGAGCCGAACAAAAGCGACTGGTTCTTCCTGTAGTCCGCATGGTCGGCAGCACCTAATAGATTCCCTGCAAGGTCTAAAAGTCCATCGAAGAAGAACATTTGTTTTCGCTGCAGGTTACCGGCTGAGGAGTAGGTAAATTCGTAGGTTGAGCCCTCAATTATACCGTTGAATATCAGGTTACCATAAAGTTGGTTCAGCTTGCCGGAGTGGTCGAGCGTATCGGTTCTGAGGTAGGTGAAGCTAAGGGGGTAGAACTGGTGTTGTATGTGGGTGCCTTGCTTCCAGGTAAATCCGTATGAAGCATTGTAAGAATTTATCGTGAGTAGCTTCGCCTCAGACTCGTACTGGTATTTTAGTTTAAAGATAGTGTGAGGCAGTTCCCTGGTCGCTGTGGGTATTTGCACGAATGGAATAGCAAACCCTGGTATATTCAGATTTGCCTCAGCCCCGAAATTGTAGATATCCGGCTGCTTCACTATGCCGCTGTATTGTACGTCAATACCTCCATTTATTTTGAAGGTAAGTTGTTCGGCACCCCGGAAAGCATTTCTGTTTTTCCAGCTTATGCTGCCCTCTGTGCCCACACGGTTGTCGTTTTGAGTGAGCGCGCCTGTCTCAAAACGGATCGATTTTTTAGCAAATGGTGTAAGATAAAAATAAGCATCAAGCAGGGAGTCATTTACCGACTCAAAACGTGTTTTCACAAACTTAAACGTCCCCATGTTCACAAGCCTGCTCAGCGAAGTGTTTTTGTCCTGTTCACTATACAGGTCGCCTTTGTTCAGTATTATGGCATCCGAAAAAACGGAAGGTTTGAATTCGTTCTTGGTATCAACAATCTGGTATTCTTCTTTATAAACAGCTGCCTTTTTACTGGTGTCTTCTTCGCTGCCCTTCAGTTGGTAGTCTGCGTATACGAAGATGTTGTTTATTTTAAACGAGTGGTACGTTTCGGGGTTATCTGTTCTGTGTTTGAGGTGCAGGTAGATATTTACCTTGTTGTTGCCAATTGATGTATCGGCAACGAAAAGTATATTTTCGGGGTTGAAAAAATAGAACCCCTTTTCTTTAAGCAGGCGGTCTATTCGGCTCCTCTCGGCTTTAAGCAAAGTGAGGTTATATGGTGTGTTGGGTGTTAATAATGTGTTCTCAAAGTCGCTGTCTATTACAGCAGCTATGCCCGTAGTATCGTCGTTGAAAAACGTCTTTTTTATAGTGTACTGGGGCCCCGTTTCAATATCGAAAACAGCTGTAGATTTTTTGTTTTTCTTGTCTTTCCAGGTGGCCGAAGCTTTGGCATAAAAGTAGCCCCGGTTCACGAGGTGGTTTATCATTATTTCTTTGTTCGGCGGCAGGTGCACGCTACTCGTAAACACCGGTGGTTCCCCTTGCTTATTTCTCAGCCAGCTTCGCAATCCTTTTTTCCGTTTAGTATTTCCTGCAGCGTTATAAACTGTCAGTTTCAGCCTTATGCCGGCTGTCTTACTGTTCGGTTTTGGGCGCACTAATCCATTCAGATCGGTGATCAGTACCTTCTTTTCTTTGCTCGATGCGTATTTGTCTGTGATGTTTACTTTGCTGCCGGTGAACAAATGTTCTCCCCCGGCTAAATGGCGCGAGTTACTACACGCAGAAAGTAGCGATACAACAGAAATAAGAACCAGTATTTTTATGGTGGCCGTGGTGGTCATTGTAGTTCTTATCTTATTTTGTTTTTAAAGTATCGGTTGCTTTTGTTGTTTGTTGTTTTTTCCGTTTTTTCATGTCGTGCAGGAAGTTGTCGTAGTCTAAGCTTACAATAAAGTTAAGGCCAGTTTCCGTAATGTAACCCTGTAGTACGCCCTCGTCATATGCTTTTCTATAAGCCCTGAGTGTATATCTCCCATCCTCAGTAAGTTGGTAGTCGGCAGATAGATTTGTGGGTATATAAGAGCTCTGCTGGTTGGTAGATTGTTGACCTTCCAGCTCAAAGTCATTGCCAACAGTTATTTTTAGCCGGTCGTTCATCAGCTGCTTCGATGCCGCAAGGTTGAGGTCGGTGCGCTGGCGAAGGTCTCCAGAGGTGTAATCTTCTGTAGTCGCGAGGTCAACTGCAAAGTCTACCCCTTTTACAAAATGGTTCGCAGCTTTGTTCAGTTGCTCGCCTATAAAAGTACTTGCACTTTGCAGTGCAGTAAACCCTACGCTCGATGAGGCGCCAGAGTTAAACGGATCTTCTGACACAAACCGGTTGAGGATGAGCAGCGCAAAAACCTGTTTATTGAGTTCTGACGTGTCTTGCCTTACCTGGCTCAGCTTACCTTGTATCAGCTCTATCTGGTCAGTCGTGAGGGGGTACACCTTGTTTTCCGGTAGCTGGATGTCGAAGGTAAGGTCCGGTTTTAAAACTTTCCCCTTCATGTGCAGGTCAACTTCAAAGGGCAATCGTTGCTTGTAGTAGTTGAGCTGTGAGGGGTCGGTCACCTGTTTTTCCACAAGGTCAAAGGGTGGTGCAGCTGCTTCATAAACTGCCGTGATGTCCAGCGTTGTGGCATTAATCGGATCACCTGCAAAAATGATATTGCTGCCATCATGAATGAGGAATTTACGCTTGATAAAATTGTAGTTGAGCTGGTACGAACCTTGGTGCAGCTCATAGTTACCGTTAAGACCTATTGTCCCGTTCGGAGCCATAGAGGCATTAAGATTTGCATCGCCCTGCACTGTAAGGAAGTCGCCCGATGCCTGATCAAGTATAAGGCTGAATTTGGCGGTTTTATCTATGTTGATGTTCACATTTACATCAGCTCCCGATGCGCTCTTCCTGGTAGTAGCCACCTTTTTTTTGCGGTTCGCCAGCGTCCTCGCCCTCGAGGTGTCCTTCATGTTCACAAATACCACAATGCCCTTGCTGTTTTCTATTTCCGGCTGGCTTTCCGGCGGCGATACAGTGAGGTTTGTGCCCTTTAAAATGTCGAGTGAGCCATCCGCAACAGGGACCGTCGCAGTGCCCTTTACATTCAGATTTGCATTCAGCACCAGATCGCCATAAAACATAGTATTGTCTTTTTCGGTACTGTGTATTGCGCGCCACTTCTTAGCTTTTATTGTTAGGTTAAGCACCGGGTTGGTGATATCAGTGGTCGTTATGGTGCCGTTAACTATGGCTTTATTGTCAGGGCTATCAACAATAGTAAAATTATTAAAAGTGATTTTGTCACCTGCGAACGAGATTGTTTCTGAAGGAAATTTAAAAGTAGAGTTAATTGTTGAAATATTTGTGCGAAGATTATCTGTTTTCAAAGACCCGTTGAGTAATGGCGCAGTTGCCTTGCCGGTAACACGCAGGTTCCCTTTTATTAGGCCGCTGCTCTGCCTTATCTGCTTCATGGTAAGACCTTCAAAGCTGTGCAGTGCAAGTGCCTTTACATTCAACTGCATGTCAAAGTCATTTGCAGTGGCAGAGCTTATGTAATACTCACCAGTAAGGTCTATTTCATTACCTTTTCCATTCAGCGTGATAGCCGTAGCTATGGTCTTGCTGTCTTTTATACTTGCTTTTGCGTTTAGATTTCCAAGCGTGTCACCCATTACAGTAAGGTCTTTAATATCCAGATCGCCGGCAACCCTGGTAGCCCCGTTTGAGGTTTGCATGGTGAATGCGCCGCCCATCATCCCGTCAACAGGCAGCGTGTCGTTTGCACTGAGTAGCGAGGTGATATCGGCGAGCCTGAAGTTTGAAATGTTCACGGTAAGTGGAGCATCGATTGCAGGTCGGTCACTGGCGGCTTTTATAATTTGATTGTTGTTCGTGATGTTGAAGTTGTTCACATAGAATCCGCCCGGAGCCAATACTATTCTATTAGGCTGCGCTACAGTCCAGGGCTCATAATTCAGTTTGAAGCCCGGTTGTACCTGTATTACTTCTGAGTCGCCCATTGTAAGTAATGTTCCTATAATAGCAAAGCGTTCTTTCTTCAGCGAGTCGCAAAGGCTCACGTTGGTACTTATACTCCCCTGGTCTATATTGCCGTGTATATTGGCAAACCAGAGATCAAGCACGCTATTAGCAATTTTGTCGGCAGTAACAAGATAAGTAAAAGCGGAGTCAGTGCCCTTTACCGTCACCAATCCATTTTCAATTGTATTTGTCCCGTAAACGAGTTCTGGTATCGCAATATCAAGGCCAAGGCTTTTGGGTGTTACATTACCTGCTATTACAATCGGTTCCATAGTTGCGAGGTCAGGCAACAATGCATGCAGCAGGGGCTTGTCTACAAGCGTTGCATTCACGGTCAGGCTATAGTCAGTGGGCAGTGGCACGGGGCTGTCTGGCCTCACGCATATGGCCAGTTGACTTGGAGTGTAACCCGTCATGGTTTTGCAGCTATCAGGTATGCCCTTACTGTAATGTCTGTTCATACGTTCGGCTATCACTGGCCCTATTTTTGTAAGGGCAATCTTCCCGTTAATAGCAGCCTTCATTAAATCAAGCTGAGCGGTAATATGCTGCCCGCCCTGGCCGTCAGGCTTCGATACGATACTTATGGTATCAGGGAAATACCGCTTGCCGCCGGCGTTGATCACGGATTTTGTCCAGATAAATGTGCCCTCGGGATAGTCGGGATTCAATGAAGGGAAGTCGAGATGCATCAGCCCGCATGCCCGCAAATCGCTGGTATACAGATTCAGTGCCTTGAAATCAATGCTATCCAGCAGAATGTCAGCCTCCATACCGGGATACTCCCCCGTGAGGTCAAGCGTTCCGTTAAGCTTAGCCCGCAAATTCGAGTCGGCTGAAGAGAGGGAAACAGAACCATTCCCCTGTGTCAGGTTCATGTTGAATAAGATGTCGTGATAGTTATACTTTTCCAGCTGTGCGGTTCCGACAGCACCGTTGAGCACCACTGTCATTTTCTTTGGGTCAAATCCGGTGCCTTTCGCGGTTATCGCTGCCGATATTTTTCCCATTACACTGTCTTGCCTGAGTATCCTTCCAAGGTTGAATTCATGGGTTTGCACGAGCATGTCATATTGCTCTCTCCCCTTCCCGGGTGAGGTGGCCAATGTTCCCTTTACGTAGGCGTTTCCGTCCGTGCTTTCCACCGTTAGGTCTGTTTTGTAGTCATTCAGGTTGCCTGCCACATTGCCGGCTATTCCAAACTTATCTGGTATCCGAATGGCCTGGAGCAGCGAATCGGGAACAAAATCACGGAGCGCTTCTCTGCCGGATTTTAGCTTGCTGATGTTTAAATTATTATCGAGTTTTTTCGGGTCCGGAAGCCCGCTAAGGCGCCCTTTAAGGTCCGCTTCGGTACCATTGAGGCTGAGTACATAAAGATGGGCTATATACATGTTGTTCAGGTGCCCTGTAACCTTTGCATCAAACCGGATCTGAGCCCGCGGGTTTTTCTGATAGAAATACTGTTGCTTAATTTCCGGTGCAAAAAGTACAAGGTCCTCGAGCCCAAGCACGCTCCTTGTAAAGTCGGCATTAAGATCCAGACTCGCTATGTTTTTTGACAACGAAGCCAACGACGGGTAGTGCATCTGGAAATTGTTCCGGAGTATCGTATGCGGAGTTATCAGGGCTATGTTTTTGAATACCATTCCCTTGTCAAAATACTGGAATCGCATACTTAACTCCTGCAAGTCAATACCACTTTTTTCTTTTGCAGTCAGGTGCTTCAGGTCGCCTGAAATTGTATCTGCAGTATAGTTCAGTTGGTGTAAATTCACCGCAACACCTTTTAGGTCAAGGTGGGAATAGTCAATACCGGTTGGCTGTGGAGGGGTGGAGGCATCATCCATTTTGAACGAGATGCCGGCAAAGGCAACTTCGTCCGCAAGTATTTGCCATGTGTTTTTTGAATTTTGGGTTTGGCCACCGGTCGTTGTGTCTTTTTGCTGTTTTCCCATGCTCAGCAACCCACTTGTGTTGTTAACCGACAGTTTTTTAACGTCAACCAGCGTATGAGCAAGGTCAAATTTGTTCAGTTGCAGATTCAGGCTACCCAGTAAAATGCCAAACAGAAGGTTACTTTCTTTATCGGCATAATTGAACTGTATCCTATCAAGCTGCACCCGGTCAGCAATCAGTTGCAGCTTTGTTTTTGATGTATCTGTGCTTTTGTGGGTGGGCAGGTGTGAGGTGCCCTGTGAGAAGTCTGTTTTTAGCCCTGCCACTCCAAGGTCTTTTATATGGAACAACATGGCCTCCAGATCTGTTTCTTTCATTTTTAGCGCAAGATGTTCCAGGCCCAGGTGCAGGGTAGTGCCACCGGCATCATCATCAAGTCTGAAACGGATATCGTCCAGGTTTATCTGGTCAACGCTTACTTTAAAAGGAGCTGAAGCAGTTTTTTTCTCAGTTACCGGTTTAGGCGGACCCGGAGTTGAGAAGGCAGCGACTATATAGGAGAAATTAAAGTTAGTATCGGTTATACCGCGGTATATGTGGCTGTTCAGGCCACTCAATTTTAATTCTGATACCGAAAGTTCCTTGTGCAACAACTGCAACATGGCTACATCTGCCTTGAGGAGTTTCAAGGAAAGCAATGTGTCTTTCTGCTCGTCAAGCAGAAGTACATTGTGCAGCTCAATAAATTTTGGCAAGCCATATCCCAGATAGCCAATGCGAACTTCTGTTTTTAATTTTTGTTTCAGGTAGGCTTCCGCTCTGCTTCGCACAAATTCTTCCCCAGGCGTTGTATTGAGGTACACAACGCTGCCTGCAATAAGCAGGAATAGAAATAGAAGGACAAAGAGAATGATTTTTAATACTTTATGCATTTATATTTGCATGTATAATAAAATCGTGCCACGCACTGATTAAAGGTAATAATTTGTAACGATAGTAGCCAATATTTTGCAAAAAGGCGGTAATAATTGAGTCAAAAGACCCGGCATTTTGCTGGTCGATTAGCACTGTTTGGCGTGCGGCGGCTTTATTTTTTCATCATTCCCTACCCACTTGTTCGTCAGGATGTTTTAAGCCTTACGCGCCATCACTTCAAAGAAAACAGTTACATCTTTCGGGAGTTCACCATCTGGCCCAAGTTTAAAATCTTTTCGGTTGAAGTGCATCATCCCCCGAAACATCATCCCTTTCGCAGCAGGGGTGGCCATGAACTGAAACGAAACAGGCTTCGTAATACCCTTAATAGTAAGGTTGCCGGTAAGTATATACACTGCACCGCCAGGGCGGTCTTGCTTTATTTTTGTAGACGTAATCTTAATCAAAGGGTACTTTTGACAATCAAAATAGTCTGCACTTTTCAGTTTAAAGTCATCTGATTTGTCGGTAGTGTGGGCCGATGCAGCGCCGGCCGAAACGTCAATAGATGACTTATCAAGGTGTTTCGGGTCGAAATTAATCTTCCCCTTAATGTTACCTATCGTGCCCTTTATTTTCAGTCCCTTCTCCTGGCTCTGCAGTATGCTGAAGGTTATTTTTGATCCCTTATCGAGCGGCATATAGTGCTGCGCCACCACCTGTAGCGGGTTTGTAACAAACCAAAGCAAAACAAAAATGGCGAATACAGAATTGCCACACTTCTGTAGTGTGGCAATTAGGAACTTTATTATATTTATTAACATCTTTTAAGATTTGGCCAACGACCCTTTAAGGAAATCAATAACAGCTACTTCAGTGGCATCCAACTTTCTGAGGTCTGCCAAATACACTGATACCCAGTCGGTAAGGTGAATCAGGTAAAATGCTTT
Organism: uncultured Bacteroidota bacterium; assembly: GCA_903835145.1. Taxonomy (GTDB): domain Bacteria; phylum Bacteroidota; class Bacteroidia; order Chitinophagales; family Chitinophagaceae; genus Flavipsychrobacter. Next base: position 1,066 of record CAILMA010000017.1, on the reverse strand, counting down.
CTCCCAGTAAGATTTCCCTTCAGAATTGATTTCTATAATAGTAGATGTGAATTTTTTTATCACCTTTTTATTGATCTCCATCCTGGTTTGTACCCTTTCATAGTCGTCCTCGTTCCTTAAAATAATTACTGCCTTATCATTGGCGTCATCCCTCCATCCCACAAGTTCATTGTGGTTCATCTCTGGTATTACAGCATGCCAGCACAGCATCTTGCTGTTTTCATTTATCTGCTGGCGGAAGCGTATTGCTACACCCTCGTATGCCGGCGATGAATATATGATTGGTAATTTGCCGTTTATTTTTTTAGCAATCGCCTTCGCCTTTTTCTGAGTTTCAGCTTCACCGGCAGTCATTTGCTTATATGTTGTGGTAATTTCTTTTTCGAATTTATCATCAATGAGCCCGAAGTGATGAAGCACAAATAAGATCTGAACTAATGAATACCCAAGGCAGGAGCGCGGCGGCATTCCGGCAGGCACCAGTATGCAATCATAGCCTTTTTTAGCAGCAATTTCAGCCACTTTGCCGCCAGAAGTAATGCACATTACCGTTGCTTTTGCCTTTATAGCTTGCTGCATGGCAGAGAGTGTCTCTTCCGTATTACCGGAATAAGAACAAACAATAACAAGTGATTTTTTGCCTACAAATGATGGAATGAAGTAATCTTTGTTAACAATAAATGGAATGGCCAGCTTATCATTTGCATAGTTTTGAACAATTGAACCTCCTATACCACTGCCGCCAAGACCGGTAACAACAACATTGTCAAATGCTTTTTTTTCGGTAACAAAACGGTGGTTCTTACCGATAATGAGGGCTTCCTGAAGTTGGGTAGGGAATGCTAAAACTAAATTTTTCATGCTACATTTATCATTTGAATGTCCAAACATAGTAAAATTGGGATAAAGGGAGAACAAATAGCAGAAGAGTTTTTGCTAAAGAAAGGTTATATTATTAAATTTCGGAACTGGAGGGCAGGTAAAAAAGAGGTCGATATCATTGCCGTGAAAGCAGGGCTGGCAGTGCTCGTTGAAGTGAAGACAAGATCAGGGGGTAATTTTTACG
>CAILMA010000016.1 GCA_903835145.1 uncultured Bacteroidota bacterium | reverse complement strand
ATGACATTGCCCGTCGAGGCAATTAACTAATAACTCCTTTTTCACCTGCCACCGCGAGGCCGGTAACTCATAATTCATAATTAATAATTCATAACTCAAAATACTTTCTTTCCCTCAAAAACAGTAGCTTTACGAAACATAAACTTACCATCTGTTATCGCCTGAAAAGCACCGTTAACAGGTGTCAAAAAACTGCACCATGATAAAACTATATTCGAAAAAGAGCTTCCCGAAAGCAAGAACTGCCCTGTTTTTAATAGTGACGTGCTTTATGGTTGCGTTCAGTGCGCGGGGAACAGTTAATCCGGTCATCACTTCTGTTGTTCCAGCCCACGCAATTCCCGGCGCCACAGTCCATATTTACGGTTCAAATTTCGGTGCCACACGCGGGGATAATTATGTCTACTTTGGTGGCATGTGGGCAGTGATTGATGCCGCAAGTACCGATTCCCTAACTGTAACCGTACCGGTCGGCGCTGCGTATTCTGCTATTACCGTTATCAACAATGCCTCCGGGCGAAGTGGTACCTGGGCTGTTCCATTCGTGCCGGAGTACACTAACGGCTGCTTTACACCTGCAGCATTCCATTTTAAACCCGAAGCCAGCTTATCAACAGGCGGCGCCACCTCAGCCCCATATGTTGCTGCAACTGGAGATATTGATGGTGATGGTTATCCGGATCTGATTGTAGCAAAATCGGTGAACAAGGTAGCTGTGTACCGGTTCATAGGTGTTGCGGGTAGTCTGTCGGCTGCATCCTATGATACGGCAGTTGTTTTTACCACGGCCTCTGGCCCCACCAATGTAAAGCTCGCTGACCTCGATGGCGATGGTAAAGTTGATGTAATAGTTACGTGTGTCACATCGGGTGCAGTTTCCATATTCAGGAATACGAGTACAACAGGCTCCATATCACTCGCCGCAGCTACTAATTTCTTTGGTTTGAATGGGGCCAATGAGTCGACCATAGCTGATTTCGACGGCGACGGTCGGCCCGACATTGCTGTGGCGGCTTCCGGTGCCGATTCTATTGAGGTTTTGCTTAATCAGATTACGTCCATACCATCATCTTCATTTTTAAGTACCTCATTTGCAGCTCCTGTGGCTTTTGCTTCGGGACATACTCCTGTCAGCCTATTCAGTGCAGATTTCGATCATGATGGTAAGATGGATATTGTAGCCAGCAACTACGCAGGTAACAGCCTTTCGTTTTTTCACAATACATCGGGCTCAGGGTCATTAAGTTTTGACACTGGTGCTATTACGCTGGCACTCGCATCAGGCATCAATCCACTCGAGGTGCAGGCAGCAGACCTTGATGGCGATACTTACCCCGAAATATTTGTCTCCGGCTCCAACAGTACGTATACAACTAACGTCCTTTCAGTACTATACAATACCTCCTCCTCAGGCACTATTGGCTTTGGTACCCACGTCGATTTTACCACTGGCATTGCACCAACCGGACTTTCGGCAGGTGATATTGATGGCGATGGCAAGGTGGATATTGTTGTGTCCATTGCCGGTACGGGCACCAGCGCAGGCTCGGTTTCCCTGTTCCGGAATACCTCGGTTTTGGGCTCGATTACTTCATCATCTTTAACTGGTATGGGGTCTCTAACCGTTGGCGTTCTGCCAGCTGGTGTTGCCCTTGCCGACCTCGATGGTGATGGCAAACCAGATATCGTTGCGGCGAATAAATCAACTGGTTCACTTTCCTTACTGCGCAACTATCCTATACCGTCTCTATCGGCTATTACCGGCAGTGGCGCATTGTGTGTTGGCACTACGTCCAGTTTTGCCGATTCCACTACGGGAGGCAGCTGGAGCCTCTCCAATAACACCATTGCAACGGTATCCGCCACATCCGGTGTTGTAACACCCGTTTCCGTTGGTGTTGATACGTTGATGTATACATCAGTTTGCAGTGGTGATACTGCAATCACAACAATGGTCTTAACAGTAAGCGCAACACCGCGCACTACCATTATTTCAGGGGCGGCGAACGTATGTGTGGGCGCTACAATTACCCTTACTGACACGACCTCTGGCGGCGTTTGGACCACCAGCGACGCGACCACTGCAACAATCTCTGTTGCGGGAGTAGTAACAGGTCTCTCTGCCGGGCCTGATACGTTGCTTTACACAATAACTAATTCATGTGGCACCTCAGTGGCTAAAAAGGCAATTAGCGTTACCGCTCTTCCTGTTGCCGGCACCATTTCCGGCCCGGCAACAGTTTGTATCGGTTCTGTTGCACACCTCACATCTACCGTTGCCGGAGGTTTGTGGATGATACCAACCGCATCAAGCAGCATGGCATATGTTGATACTGGGGGCGATGTGCGGGGTATGTCCGTCGGTACCGTTATCGTTAGTTATATTGTCAGGAACAGCTGCGGAGCCGATACGGCACTATATACTATTGCCATAACCACTGCCCCTTCTGCCGGGGTAATTGGTGGCATCACTGATATTTGTATCGGCGCGTCTGGTACGCTCTCCAGTACCGATACCGGTGGCGTATGGAGTACTACAACACCAACTGTAGCTACCATAGATGCAGGAACTGGCCGTGTCACAGGTATTTCTGCCGGTTCGGCTTACTTCCTCTATACCATAACCACCGCTTGCGGCACTGCAACTGCTGAGTATACAGTAACCGTAAATCCTTTTCCTGAATTGAGCAGTTCACTTACACCTCCTTCCATTTGCAGTAATCTGCCGTTTACTTACACCGCCACCAGCGGCACGCCCGGGGCAACTTTTTCCTGGTCCAGGCCGGTCGTTGCGGGCATCACCAATGCAGCAGCAAGTGACACCGGCAGAAACATAAATGAAGCGCTGATCAACAATACCAACTATGTAGACTCTGTCACTTATGTTTTCGTGGTGAACGCAAATGGCTGTACCAATATTCAAGATGTTAAACTGATGGTGAAACCAAACCCTACACTAAGTTCCGGACTTAATTATTCCATTTGCTCGGGTCATCCATTTAGCTATGCTGCAACCAGTAATGTGTCGGGTACCAACTTTTCCTGGACGCGTGCAGCAGTGACGGGCATAACCCCGGGAGCCACCAGTGGCACTACAGCGATAAGCGAAACACTTGTAAATACCACCACTGCGCCACTACCTGTTGTCTACATTTTTGTATTGGATGCCGATGGGTGCTCGCTATTCGAAAACGTAAATGTTACCGTAAACCCTCCTGCACCTGTAGCGCCGCATATTGCTACCACATCTCCATCCTGGTTGTGTGCCAATAGCTTGTATGAAAACTTCGGAGCAGCCACACTGCCCCCGGCAGGCGTTAGTTACTACTGGTCAGCAAGCGGTGCTGATATCTGGGCCCGCGGAAACACCAAGCAGTATTGCCTCATTAATTTCACAAGCCCCGGCAATACAATGATTTATTTGAATGCATCTTACCCCGGTAGCAATTGTATTTCAAAGGACTCTTTTGAGGTAATAGTGGGAGACACCTACACCGAACCGATTGCAGTTACCTATGCACACGATACATTCACCGCCACAGCCGGTATGTATAGCTACGAGTGGGGTTACGACGATATCAATTCGCTGGATTCTACCATCATCCCCGGTGCCACCGGCAGCACATACGTTGCAGCCGCGCTCGATTTTAGCCGCAATTATTATTGGGTAATCACAGAGCACCTTTGGTGCCGGCAAAAAACGTATTATACAGTACCTACTGGAGTTGCTAATGTAAACGAACTCGGTATCCATACGGTTGAGCTTTACCCAAACCCCAATACCGGAGTATTTAAACTAAACGTCGAATCCGACTACAACGAACCGGCACAGGTTACAGTAACCAACGTTGTAGGGGCTAAAGTGAAAGAACTGACTACCAATACAAACGAGGTAACTGACGTGAGCTTAAACGATGCCGATGGCATCTATTTTGTAAATATAACAACTGCCCATGGCCGGTATTCCGGCAAGATTGTTGTTTCGAAATAAGTGAGTGTCAACATTATGATTTAAATAGTGCCGGTCAATAGTGCCGGCACTTTCCTATTTTTAACCGGTCTTACACCTTCAAAAATTCGATGATAAACAGGAAACAAGTATTCATTACGTTGGCTATTGTGCTCCTGGTGTGGCTGCTTTCCTGTGTTTCGGCCGATGATACCTCGCTCATACATGCCTACGACAGGGTTGTATTTTACCCATTTCAGTCCTTACGTGCAGTCCTTTTTGGTTACCTTCCGTTCAGTATCGGTGATGTTATTTATGTTGCTGCGGGCGTATTTTTGGTAGTCAGGCTTGTGTTTTTTGCCCGGTTATTGTTCCGCTTTCAAAGTAAAAATGCGAAGCTCCTGCCTTCCTTGATGAGGGGATTGAATATAGTATTATGTGCATATTTGTTCTTCCTGCTGGGTTGGGGGCTCAACTACAACAAGCAGCCACTGGGCAAGGAGTGGGGGCTCGATGCTGTTAAAGATACCTTTAAAACTGCCGTTTTCGACTCGGTTTTGGTAGATAAAATCAATGCCGTTGCAAGCGGGTATCACGATTTTTCTGCACCGGAGGTGAATAAGATCTGTGCCGATAACTACCGGACAATGACCAGTTGCGGCATAGCAATATGTGGCACACCAGTGAAGCCATCATTTTTCTCCTGGTTCCTGGAGCGGCTTGGTATTGATGGATATTACAATCCGTTTACCGGGGAAGGGCAGGTGAGTAGTCGCATTCCACATTTTATGCTCCCATTCGTGGTAACCCACGAAATGGCCCATCAGGCGGGCATTGCCGCAGAAGGGGATGCCAATCTGCTGGCTTATGCTATCGGAACACAATCGTCCGACGCAAGCTTTAGATATTCGGCCTACCTTAATATTTGGTTGTATGCCGACCGCCGGTTGTTTCGTAAAGACTCGATGAATGCAAAACGCTTAAAGGGAAAGTTCAACAAAATGACCCTTGCCCAGCTGGATACACTCGATGAACTCAGCAAGCTTTATGACAACGATGCAACCCGCTATAGTAGCGGTATGTATGATGATTATCTTAAACTACACCATCAGAAAGAAGGGATAAGAAGTTATGGCAATGTAATGATTGATGCATGGCGACTGGAGAAAAAAGGACGTTTTGGTGCCAATAACCTGATATTTATCCCCTGACGATACATTATTCATTATCAGTTTTTGATTTATCTTAACAGTAATTCGATTTTAATATTAGAAAACAACTTTGTCTTTTGTATACCTTTGCACTCAAAATACACAATACAACATGTCAAATCGCACGTTTACAATGATTAAGCCGGATGCCGTAAAGGCCGGTAATATCGGTAATATTTTACAAATGATTAATGCTGGTGGTTTCAGGATAGTGGCCATGAAGTACCTTAAGATCAGCACTGAGCAGGCTGAAAAATTCTATGAAGTGCACGCTGCGCGCCCTTTCTTCGGTGAATTAACTCAATTCATGAGCAGCGGTCCTATCGTTGCCGCTATTCTTGAAAAAGACAATGCAGTAGCTGATTTCCGTAAATTGATTGGTGCTACCAACCCGGCACAGGCTGAAGAAGGTACAATCAGAAAAAGGTATGCTGCTTCTATAGGTGAGAATGCAGTTCATGGTTCTGACAGCGATGAAAATGCTCAAATCGAAGGCGCATTTTTCTTCAGTGGTCTCGAGCAGTTCTAAGTGAAATTAACGGTTTTATATAAGCAAAGGCGTCTTTCGAGGCGCCTTTGTCGTGTTGTATAGTCTTATGTTTTTATTTCATGTTTACATAGTTTTCTATTGGTAGCCGCTTAGTAATCGATTTCGCGAGCGTCATTTCATCGGCATATTCCAGCTCACCGCCAAAAGATATACCCCTGGCTATTGTTGTAATAGTGACAGGAAGATCTTTCACCTGCCGCGCAATGTAATAGATAGTTGTATCGCCCTCAATAGTTGGCGAAAGTGCCATTATCAATTCAGTTATTTCATTGTTCTTAACCCGGTCGTGCAGCGAAGCAATATTCAGTTGGTCGGGGCCAATCCCATCGAGTGGAGAAAGTATGCCGCCCAGCACGTGATACAGGCCGCTGTATTGTTGCGTACTTTCTATTGCTATCACATCACGTATGTTTTCTACCACGCATACCTGCCGGTGGTTGCGGCCGGGATTCACGCATATTACGCAGATGTCGCTATCAGAAACATTGTGGCAATCTTTACAAAATCTTACTTCATGCCTCATGCGTGACACCGCCCCGGTGAATTCGTCCACTTCGGCTTTATCCATTTGCAAAAGTTGCAGTACCATGCGCAGCGCTGTCTTTTTACCTATGCCGGGAAGCCTTGAAAACTCCTGTACAGCATCTTCAATAAGTTTCGACGAAAAAATCATATTTTATATTATTTGTCGGCCGAATCTTGTGGGCATCTTGCTCAGGCCGACTAACAAAGTTCTGATAAAATGGGCATTATAAAAGCTAATGTTTCCGATTGTGTATAAATAATGTTGTGCACAGCCTATTCAAAAACAAACGCACCCGGGCCAATACCCACTCTGAAGGAGGAAACAATCGTCGCGTCCGTTCGGTAAATGGTAACAATGCCTGATTGATTAAAGCCTTTAGGATCACCCACGTATATATATCCCGTCGCAGGGTCTATACCGAGGGCATAAAAATACTGGTTAGCACCGGCTGCAATTATAGGGCTCGCGGGTAGATTTGGCTCATTGATGCCCATCCTGAATATGCCGTTGTTTGAAGTACCGGTGTTGTAATAGTCGGCCTCTATGAAGTAGAGCGTGTCTTTTGTTGCATTAAAACATAGTTTAATGGGATTTGCTGTTGCGGGGAACACCATACTTTTTATTACATCCCCGGTCGATGGGTCGATCTGGGTGAGCGCAGCTGTTTTTTTATCGGGTTGATTACCGGAAAGCACCCACAGCAGTTGGTTTTTATCTGCGAGCACTTGCGTGGGAGCATAGCCCGCCGCCGAAAAAGTCTTACGGATTGTATTAGCTGCCACATCAATCTGATATACATTTTTTGAGACTGTATCCCAAGAGCATACTATTGCGCTGTTGTTTGCGAGGTACATCCCCTCAGGGTTTAGGGAGGGCAGCAGAATAGAATCTACTATTGCATAGCTCGTCGTGTTTATGACGTAAACTTTGTTATCATACAATGTCGATACATAGGCCGCGGTAGTACTCACTGGCAGTATATTGCGCGGAAAAGGGATGCTGATGGTTGCAATCTGTCTGTAGGTTGCCGCATCTGCAACTATGATTTTATGGCTGTTGTTAACCGCCATAAACAGATGACTATCAATCTTAACCATGCTCTGAAACACATCGCCAAGGTAGCTGCCGTTTGCGCCTTTAAACAAATCGCCATAAACACTGTCGGTGGTGCGGTTATAGAGGTACAATCCGGCAGTAGTGCCAGTGGTGAAAATACCCTCACAAACAACATACACACCCTTGCTGTCTGTTGGTAGGGTGGAGACGGTTACAGGTGGCTTGTCCTTTACGCACGAAGCCAGCACCAACAAAAAAAGGATTAATATTTTACTACTTTGCTTGTACATTTTTTTTCGTCTGTTGTCTCCACTGTTACGAAATATAGCCCTGCCGGGTAGGAAGCGCATTTAATTTCATTGGTGCCGTTGTTAAGAATTGTAGTACCTGTTATCTTGCCCTCCGGCGTGGTTATAGTAGCTCGGGCGCCACTTATATTGTTCCTGTTCTCAATAAATAGGCTGCCGACCATTGGGTTTGGGTAAACAGAAAATTCGCTCGACACTTGTGTATTGGCTACACCTGCATCGCCGGAAATGTGCAGCACCGCCACAGCATCGAGGTCAAAACCACCGGTTGCAAAATTGGTAGGGAAGGGGTCGTTGATAATCCGCCCGCCTGCATCGTGCGATGCGTGAGGACCCATCACAGTGCCCACAACATCTACAACTCTTATGTTGGTAATGTGGTTGATGTCGAGACCAGGGGTGCCTGCAAGTTCATTAAGGTCAAACGGAGTACCATATCCCCCAATGTACTTACCAGCCAGGTTATTGATCAGGTTTGCATACATATAGACCCCCGAGCCGGGGATCTGAACATTCAATGGTGTAAGTGATTGTGCAGGGAATCGGGTATAGTTGATGCCATCAGAGCTTACTTCAACAAATGCCAGTTCCAGAAATGCTTGCGAATCATTCAGATAATTGGCGAATCCGTTTTCAAAAACTGCAAAATCCGGTCCAGGGCCATCAAAGATAAAACCCGGGAACCCTAAAACTGCTACACCACTATCACCAAGGCTTACTACCGAATGATCTGCGGCGCCTATGGCCATACTGCTGTCTCCCGAAGTGGTGAATCCAAGCGCCGGTGAGTCTATATCAATATATCCGCGGTGAATTACACAATTGGTAGCCCACGCTTTTATTGCGCTGCTGGTATCGGGAATTGCGGTACACCCCGGCAAGCCAACCTGTGGCGGGTACTGAGCCCTGCACAGGTTGGCGGAGAAGATGATGCAAAGAATTAAAAGTAGTTTTTTCATTACAGCAGTCTAAAGGTAGATTTATAATTTTCTCTTTGATAATTCGGGAACGCGCCGGGGTATTTATGCCGACCTAAGCGAATATTACTCCTTAATAAATCGAACTGTTGAGCCACCAGAAGAGCTGTTGGTTTTTAAGATATATACACCCGGTGCAAACGAGCTGGTTGAGATGTTTATGTTGCCACCAAGTGAATTTGCGGTATAGACGCTTTTGCCAAATACATCTACAACGTTTATCTGCGTCGGCTCATTTCCCGGTAGCGCTACATGCAACACATCAGTAACCGGGTTAGGGTAGGCTACTATAGCCGTACTTTGCAAACTGCCAACAGATAAGGAAGACTCATGCGTGGTGAAATTATCTATACAATAATAAGCCGGGGTATTGATGCCGTAGCTGTTGGTATCGGAAGAGCTCAGCGTTAGCTTCAGACTGTCTAAGTGCCCAAGTGGCAGCAGATTTACCCATTGCCACGTACGAACGAGATAATCGCTGTCATTGTGGGCAAAACGATAGTCAGCGAGGTAGAACTCAACACTATCAGTCGAAAGTACACCGCCATGGTAACCTTTCACCATTAGTTTTAACCAATCAGGGTCGTTACCGGTAGTACCGCCAAATTTTTTAGCAAATGCATCCCCATCCCTCATGCTGTTGTAGGTATAGGTGCTGTTGGTGATGTAAAATCCTGACACTGGCTCACCCATGGCTATGCCTGTGAGTTTAATCATATTTGACTCGCCGTATGCAACGGCATATTTTCCTGTGCCACCGAAACCAGAAAGGGTTTTTGCGGCATATTGGTTTCCATAACCGCTGGTCACTGAGTCAGACTTGTTAGAATAAGCGAATCCATAACCCCAGTAGCTGGAACCGAATCCGGTATCATAAACACAAGGAAAGTAGGCGAGTCCATCGCTAAAGCCAACATCGGTGCCCGGATGGGAATAGTTAATGTAGCAGGTATCAGTTCCCGGCAGGGAAAGTGTATCGAAAGTGGCCACAGTTTGAGCCTTCAAAGAAATGCCACCAAGCAAGAGGGTGGTTAACAGCAATGTAAATTTGCGCATATATAAATTGGTTTTTAAAAACAATTTTTATGCAGCCAGGGATTTTAAAATCAGATACAGAGAAAAGCCAACACAGTTAGGTACGCAGCCTTTGTCTTACCTGTGCTTTTCTTCCCGAAAGCAGCGATAAGTAATTCCGGTTTTTATTCCGGTACAATGGCAGGTCTTCTGGCTCACTTCACCTTTTTGCGGCCTTCCCATCCTACGGTATGCAGAACAGTGGCTGAGGTAGCAAATTGGCTTTTTTATGAAGCTTACAGCATCGGGTAATGCCCGGGATTTTCACCCGGTTCCCTATTAATTCCACCCTAAAGTGGAAACCGATTGTTCGGCAAATGTAGATGGAAATCTGAAGAAAGGGAAATAAAAATTTGTTTTATTTATAACATCCTCTTAGTTATAGCCTTTAAGCGGCGAGTCAGGCTCGTTAAGGAAGTGCTTGAACACCATGCTGTCGGCTAATGAAGGGAACAATTTATTGATCAGCACAGTGAGTTTGCCCTGCGCCGTCATCACTATCGTTCGTTTGCGCCGCTCAATGCCGTTCAGTATAATCCGGGCACATTCTTCCGCACTCATGAGTTTACTCTCGTCCAGTGGAGTTTCGCCTTGGGCGCTTCCATTGGCACCACGTGCTACATTTCTAATGTTTGATGCTATAAAGCCCGGACATACCCACATTACGTGCACTCCTGTTTGTAATAGCTCTGTCCTCAAAGATTCTAAAAACCCTTGCAAAGCAAATTTTGAAGCGGAATAACCTGTACGGCAGGGTAGGCCACGGTTGCCTGCTATAGATGATACGCCAAGTATAACTCCCTTTTGTTTTTTTATGTAGGGCAGCGCAAACTTGGTACAATAAACTGCACCCCAAAAGTTTATATCCATTAATTCCTTTAATACACTTAAGTCTGCTTCTTCAAAAAGTGCCCGCATGCTTATGCCTGCATTATTGATGAGTACATCAATCTGGCTCCATTTTTTCACAACGGCGTCCATGTAGTTTTTGCAATCCTCCTCCCTGCTTACATCTGCTTTAACGCAAAACAAATTGTCGTTCTTTCCGAGGGCTGTTTCGAGTTTTTCAACGCTGCGGCCGCACACGGCAACCTTAGCCCCGCGGGCCAGTGATGCCAGTGCCAATGCCTTGCCAATACCTGATGAACCGCCTGTAATAACTACTACTTTACCGGAAAATGCGAGCGACATATGCTATTAATGGATTTTTGTTTAAGTAATGTGGAACGGCTGCAAAGTTATTGTTCCTGTTTCATTTCAGGCGTTTTAGTTTTGTAAAAAGCGGGGCTAAAACCTATCGATTGTCATGAAATACATAGAGAATACCGATACGTCAGTTGCTTACGAAAGGGCAAAATCAATTAATGTTACCCATTTACCATTTTTGTAATTATCTTCATTCCAAATTACTGCAATGATGCTGTTGCGGCATGTGCCTTTCTTAAAGTCTGTTTTCATCTATTCGTTTACTGCTTTTGGCGGGCCGCAGGGTCATATGGGTATGATGGTGAAGACTTTTGTGCAAAAAAGAAAGGATGTGACCGAAGACGAACTATTGGAACTCAATGCGTTTTGCCAGATGTTGCCGGGGCCATCATCTACCCAAACGGTAGCGCTTATCGCAATGAAACGGGGTGGTATCCCGCTTGCGTGCATCACCCTTTTGCTTTGGGTTTTTCCGGCTGCATTCATAATGGGGCTGTTTTCTTTTCTTATTTTTTACTTTAGTCCGGGTGAAATGCACGGATATAAAGACCTGCCGCTAAACCTTTTTGCCTACATCCAGCCCATGTCGGTTGGGTTTGTATGTTATGCTGCGGCACGTATGATGCAAACCAGCATTAGGTACATAGCCACCACCAGCATTATGCTGGGAAGTATAGCAGCTACCGTATTGATTCGGTCACCGTGGATATTTCCTGTGTTGCTGCTCGTAGCAGGCACCATATCTAATTTCAGTAACAAACGTATCCCTGATACCCAGCAGAAGCCTAAGAAAATCAACTGGATAAACTTGTGGCTTTTTGCACTTATATTTCTTATTGCTGGTGTTTTAAGTGAGGTTGCCCGTGGCAATCATTGGGCACATGGCGAGATTTATCACCTTTTTGAAAATTTCTATCGGTTTGGTTCCATTGTATTCGGCGGAGGACAAGCGCTTCTGCCTATGATGTTTTACCAGTTTGCAAATACGCATGGGCAGAATTTAGCAATTGTAACATCTCAGCAGTTGCTCACTGGTTATGGCATGGTGCAAGCGGTGCCGGGGCCGGTGTTTTCTATCTGTTCCTATGTCGGCGGGCTGGCTATGAATAAGTATGGACCATTTTGGCAGTTAATCGGGTGTATCACCGCAACCACTGCTGTGTTCTTGCCCAATACATTGCTGCTTTTCTTCTTTTTCCCCATTTACGAAAACCTGAAGCACCACGTGATCATCTTTCGGGCTTTGGAGGGCATCAATGCCGCTATCGTAGGTATCATTTGGGCATCCGGTATCGTTCTGTTTCAGTCCATCTCTTTTGATGGTAATAGTTCCTTCATCTGGAGTAACCTCGTTGTCGTCATCATCACATTTTGTCTCCTCCATTTTAGTAAAATTCCTTCCCCCCTTATTGTTATAGGCTGGCTGCTTATGGGCCTTACATTACATATGTAGTTTTTTAGTATTTAGTCGTTAGTACTTAGTACTTAGT
>CAILMA010000015.1 GCA_903835145.1 uncultured Bacteroidota bacterium | reverse complement strand
CTATATGGGCAGCAGTTTTAGCGACTGCTGCCCATTTTTTGTGCTTCAATCTCACGGCAAAACTTAAGATGCAGCGGTGCAATAAAACGACCGAAAAATTCTTTACTTTGCAGTATGTACACTCAGGAAGATGAAAAACACCTTTATGAGCAAGCTAAAGAATTGCTTGCCCTTCAGGATGAAAAAAATATAGAAACAGTGCTTACAGGCATACGGGAAGTAATAAACTATGCTGACTGGAAATACTATGTGCAGAGCAACCCGGTACTGGCAGATGCCGAATATGATGCTTTATTTAAAAAGCTGAAACACCTGGAGACAAAGTTCCCTGAATTTGTTACTAATGACTCCCCTACCCAGCGAATTGCCGCAGGCCTTAGTGAGCGTTTCCCAACAGTTGCGCACCTGGTACCGATGCTTAGCCTTGATAACACTTACAATGCCGAGGACCTCCAGGATTGGGACAGGAAATGCCGCGAACTTGCAGAGACTGATGAATTGGAATATTGCGTAGAACCTAAATATGATGGTGCAAGCATCTCTCTGATATACGATAACGGTGCCCTCACCCGAGGTGCCACCCGTGGCGATGGCGTAATGGGTGAAGACGTAACTGCCAATATAAGGCAAATAAAGGCCATACCACTGTCTACAAACCTTAGGGCGCGGGGTGTGGCCCAAATGGAGATACGGGGGGAAATTGTGATACATAAAAATGTATTTGAAGCGTACAATAAGCAAAGATTAAGTGAGGGGCTATCGCCGCTTGCCAACCCGCGCAATGCTGCTTCGGGTACATTGCGTATACTGGACCCGGCTGAGGTGCGCAAGCGTGGCCTCAATGCCATCCTTTACCACATAAGCGATTATACCCTTGCTGAGGGTGCCGGGCGCCCCGCTGAGCTGGACACCCATTATGGCTCATTGCAATGGCTTTACAGTCTTGGCTACCCTACTCCAGCCAAAGAAATGAAGCTTTTCCGCCATATTGATGAAGTAATAGCTTACTGTCACGAGTTTGAACAGCACAGGGATGATCTCGCTTTTGAAGTGGACGGATTGGTGATAAAAGTGAACAGTTTCGCGATGCAGGACAAAATGGGCATGACCTCCCACCACCCCCGCTGGGCTGTTGCTTATAAATTTAAAGCAAGACAAGGCACGAGTAAACTACGCAGGGTTGAGTTTCAGGTCGGCCGCACGGGCGCCATAACACCTGTGGCCAAGATAGACCCGGTGCATATAGGCGGCGTTACAGTAACTTCAGTTTCTCTTTTTAATGAAGATGTGGTGCGGGAAAAAGACCTGAGGATTGGAGATACAGTGCTTGTAGAACGGGCTGGAGATGTGATACCTTACATTGTAAAACCCCTCTCTGAACTGCGCTCCGGTGATGAAGAACCGATAAAATTTCCAACAAATTGTCCGGTTTGCGACTCCCTGCTGGAAAAACAGCCGGAAGAAGCAGCCTGGCGTTGCATCAACATCAGTTGTCCGGTGCAGGTGGCTGAGCGCCTCATACATTATGTGAGCAAGGATGCCATGGACATAAGAAACCTGGGGGCAGCCAACATTCAGAAATTCTATGATCTGGGTTTGCTTACCGATATCCCTTCCATATACAGCATCGACTGGGAGAAAGTGCGCGGACTCGGTGGCTTTGGAGAAAAATCGATTACGAATGTGCAGCAAGCGATAGAGCAATCTAAAACCCAACCACTGAACAGGCTTATGTTTGGGCTTGGAATCCGTTTTGTAGGTGAAACAACAGCAAAAACGCTTGCCAATGCGGTAGCCCACATCCGCGACTATTTTGACTGGAGCATAGAACAGCTGTGCACACTCGAAGACGTGGGGCCAAAGGTGGCGACGTCAGTTGCTGACTTTTTTAGCCGTCAGGAAAACCGCGACATGCTTGATAAACTCGAAGCCTCGGGCGTGAACCTGATGAACCAAAAGAAAGAGCAACAAGCTGAAGGTGCACTTTCAGGTAAGACGTTCTTGTTTACAGGTACACTAAGTCAGTTTAAACGTGCAGATGCAGAAGCAATGGTAGAGGCAAAAGGCGGGGCCATACTTGGCGGAGTAAGTGCCAAACTCAATTACCTTGTAGTAGGTACTGATGCAGGTTCTAAACTGGAGAAAGCAAAAAAACTCGGCACAGTGAATGTGCTGAATGAAACTGAGTTTTTGGAGTTGATGAATGGTTAAATGT
>CAILMA010000014.1 GCA_903835145.1 uncultured Bacteroidota bacterium | reverse complement strand
CAGCTTACTTTTATAACGATACTCAGGGGGTGTTTACCACTACGAGTTATTATGCTCAGCCTTATCAGAATCCGGCTTGGTTACAAGCGTTCAACAAACGCAAAATTACGGATAGCCTTGCGAAGCTAAACTGGCGCCCGTTGCTTGCTGCCAAAGAATATGACCAGAGTGTAGACTACAGCGCTTACTATGGCAAAATATGTAAGGGCGAAAAAGTGCCGGGCTTCCCGCACATTGTGGATACGCTCAATGATACCAACCGCCTCTCTGCCATAAAAGTGATGCCGGGCGGCAATACCTACACGCTTATGATGGCTAAGGCTTGCCGCGATGGCGAAAAGCTGGGCATGGGTGATAATACCGATTTCCTTGCGATAAGCCTCTCCAGCACCGACTATGCAGGGCATACTTTCGCACCCAACTCTATGGAGATTGAGGACATGTACCTGCGTCTTGATCAGGAAATAGCTGCGCTGCTCAAGTATCTCGATGAGACCGAGGGCAAGGGCAACTACCTGCTTTTCCTAACAGCCGACCATGCAGCTGCGCACAATGGCATTTTCCTTAAAGACAGGGATGTGCCGGCCGATGTAGTAGGGTATTCAGGCAAGGTGCCAGACCTTAATTATTACCTTAAAGAACAGCTCCACCTCGATTCTTTCACCCGTTATGTGATGGATATCATTAACTATCAGGTGTTTCTGGATAACAATCTGATAAAACAAACCGGCGCAGACCGTAATAAAATAAAGGAACTGGTAATGGACTGGCTTAAAGTGCAGCCCGGCATGCAATATGTGATAGACATGGAGAACATAGAGAAGGCAGCAGTGCCTGAGCCTGTCAGAACGATGGCCATTAACGGCTATAACCGCAAGCGCAGCGGCTGCATTCAGTGTGTAATGGAGCCCGGCTGGTATGACTATGGCAATGCGAATGGCATGACGCTAACAGGTACCACCCACGGCAGCTGGAACCCCTACGATACCCACATTCCGCTGCTTTGGTATGGCTGGAACATACCGCACGGCGAAACCCACAGCGTTGTAAATATGACGGATATAAGTGCTACGCTCGCTGCATTGCTGCATATTCAAATGCCGAACGGCTGCATAGGTAAGCCGATAGTAGAGCTCATAAAGTAGTGCTTGTAAAAGTGTATCTTTATGCCATTGAATGCCAGCTTATGAGAAATAGAATTATTGCCATCGCACTTTCGGTTGCGTCATTTACAGCCCATGCTCAGCAAGATATGCATGAGTTGAAGGGCGATAAAATGTCGTTGAAGTTCCTTGTACGGGAGCCCAATGCAAAAGACAAAAAAACGCCGCTCATCATACTGCTGCACGGGCGCGGTGGCACCGAGGAAAGTATGTTCTCGAAGGCTGATCAGTTGCCAAAGGAAGCTATCATCATCTCTCCACGGGCGCCGCTTGATATGGCAAAAGGCACCTATGGCTGGTACCATGTGGTGCAGGGGGGCGATGCGCCTGAGCCTGAACCCGCTGAGGCAGAAAGCAGCCGTAAGATACTTGCAGCCTTTATAAAAGAGATAGAAGAAAAATACCAGGTACCACCAAACCATGTCTACATAATGGGTTTTAGTCAGGGTGGCGCAATGGCCCTGGGTATAGGGCTCACACAACCCGAGCTGGTGAGGGGTGTAATTTCGCTTAGCGGCAGGGTGCTCAATGAGTTTAAAACGCATTTGGCACCTACCGACCGGCTGAAGCCGCTCGTTACCTTCATAGGGCATGGCACAAAAGATAAATTGCTACCGCTTAAGTATGCACAAATGAACAAAACCTTTCTTGAGGGTTATCACATACCTGTAGCTTATCACGAATATGATGAGGGGCACGAAATAAACGCTGCTGAAATGCTGGATATAAAAGATTGGTTTAAGAAGGAATTGCAGCGGAAATAATGAATTTTTCGGGCTATTTTCACTCAATCATATTATCTTAGCCCCATGCAAAAAATACTTGTAGCCAATCGTGGCGAAATTGCTATGCGGGTTATGCGCACGGCAAAAGAAATGGGTATAAAAACTGTAGCTGTATTTTCAGAAGCTGACAGGAATATGCCCTTTGTGCGTTATGCCGATGAGGCTGTGTGCATAGGCCCGGCTCTTTCTTCCCAGTCCTACCTGCGTGCTGAAAAAATAATAGCTGCAGCCCTTAAAACGGGTGCTGATGCCATCCATCCCGGTTATGGTTTTCTCAGCGAAAATGCATCCTTCTCGCAAGCTGTTAGCGATGCCGGACTTACTTTTATAGGCCCCTCTGCCTATTCTATAGAGCTGATGGGCGATAAGATCTCCGCCAAGCAGGCAGCCAAAAAATTTAATGTACCCATGGTGCCCGGCACCGACCACCCGACAGCTGATATAGCGGAAGCTACTGAAATAGGGCGTAGGATTGGTTACCCGATACTCATTAAAGCCTCAGCCGGCGGTGGGGGAAAGGGTATGAGGGTAGTGGAGCATGAAGGCGAACTGGAGCAGCAGATGCTTACTGCTAAAAGCGAAGCGCTGAATTCCTTTGGCAATGACGCCGTTTTTATAGAAAAATATGTGGGTTCTCCGCGCCACATTGAGATACAGCTCATGGGTGATAAGCATGGCAACTATGTTTACCTCTTCGAGCGCGAATGCTCTATACAGCGCAGGCACCAAAAACTGATAGAAGAGGCGCCATCGAGCTGCCTAACCCCTGATATAAGGCAGCAAATGGGCGAGTGTGCCGTGGCTGTTGCCAGGGCATGCAACTACCATGGAGCAGGTACTGTCGAGTTTCTGGTGGATGAAAACCTGAATTTTTACTTCCTTGAAATGAATACCCGCCTGCAGGTGGAGCACTGTGTTACCGAAATGATAACGGGTGTTGACCTTGTAAAAGAACAAATAAATGTAGCAAGGGGTAATAAGCTTTCCTTTACTCAAGCTGACCTTAAAATAACTGGTCACGCAATAGAGTTGAGGGTATGTGCTGAAAATCCGCTGAATAACTTCCTTCCGGATACCGGTACACTGGAAATGTACCAGCCGCCAAAGGGCCCCGGAGTGCGGGTGGACGATGGTTTTGAGGAGGGTATGGAAATACCTATTTTCTATGACCCTATGATAGCCAAGCTTATAGCCTATGCCGCAACACGCGACGAAGCTATTGAACGTCTGTGCCGCGCTATTGACGAATATTACATTAAAGGAATCAATACCACACTTTCTTTTGGTAAGTGGGCGGTGCGCACAGAGCCCTTCCGCTCCGGCAACTTCGATACAAAGTTCATTGAAAAGCATTTTAAGCCGGAATACCTGCTGAATACCGACGAAGACGCTGAGCATGCCGCAGCGCTGCTTGCAGCCTACATTTGGCAAAAAGAACAGAAACCACAAAACCAGACTGCCACGAATAACACCGTGAGCAAGTGGAAGCTGAACAGGAAGTGAGTTTTTCAAGTACTTAGTCGAAAGGCTAAAGTCCCAATGTTTTTTTGTGTCTATTGCTAAACAACTGGTGCCGTCAGGTACCAGTTGATTAGTTTCCGGGAAGTAGGTTCCAAAGGTTGATATGTGGTAGAGCTTTTTATTAACTGGTCGAAGTGGAAGATTCGTCCATATTTTGCAGGCAGCTCCACTTGTATAGGAATCAAAAGCACTTGATGCTGTCCGGCATCACATATTTATAGCCCCCACCCGCAAAAATAACACCGATGCCATCGGCATCGCATATTTACTGTTGTTGAATAAACTCCACCCCAAAAACCAAACCCTACACATCACATATTCAATCTCCTACACACTGCGTAAAATATTATATTAATGCCGTCTTTTTAAACGTATTATTTTATTACCTTTAGCATCAAGAAAACCATACTCCTAATGAAAAAGTACTTATTACTCCTGTTGCTCAGCTTCATCGGTTTTAACGGCATTGCGCAGATCACATCTTCCACGCCTACGTCCGTTTATTTTCCGGCAACCACGGTTGGTTCTTGCTCGTCGCCACAGAGTTTCGTAATTTCTGGTTCTTACCTCACCCCGCCAAGTGATGCGCTCACAGTAACAGCCCCTCGAAATTACATGGTTTCGACGACCATTGGTGGAACGTACTCTTCCTCGATGAGTATTGATTACACTGGCGGAACCATGCCTCCGACTACCATTTATGCACAATTTTGTCCCTCTTCCACAGGGACCTATAACGATTCTGCATGGGTTACCGGTGGCGGCACTCCCACCCTCCGTATCCCGTTTTATGGCGCCGGCACAAGTTCAATCTGCTCCGGTACACCTATAGTTGAGCTGGCAACATCTTCGTTATATACCGTTTGCGGGCCAACTGCTATTACACTCCTCGACTCTGCGACATTCACGGCCGCCGGCATTACTTTCCAATGGCAGTCATCACCCGATAGCGCTACCTGGACAGATATGAGCGGCGCAACCAATCAAACTGCAGCTACAACGGTTACTTCAGCTACTTATTATAGGGTCACTGCTACCTGCGGGGCAAGCGGCTTGTCAGCCACTACTCCGGGCTTGCTCATTCACTATTCAGCTACCTGCCCTACATTGTCAGCTGCCCCCGGCGGCATTTCATTTCCGGTCACCACATCTGGCACCTCTTCAGCTGCTATCAATACCGTGCTTTCTGGTTCGTACCTTACCCCTTCGTCAGGTTCGTTTAGTGTCTTCGCTCCCGGTGGCTTCAGCATCAATGACGGCTCCGCCTGGGTCACTTCTCTTTCTATCTCTTACACCGGTGGCGCCATTACCGCCGATACTATTCCTGTCCGGTTCGATGCCCCCGGCACGCCCGGCACCTACCACGGAAATCTTGTCGTATCCGGCGCCGGTGCCTCCACGTTAAATGTTGGGCTTAGCGGTACCAGCAGCACGGCATGTACCGGCACCCCTACACCGGGTGGTGCGGTTTCGTCCATATCTGTTGCTACAACGTCAACCCCTGTTTTACTCTCGGACACTGGCTATTCATCATCCTCTGGGCTCACTTTCCAGTGGCAGTCTTCCCCCTCAGGTTCTACCTTTACCGATATAACTGGCGCCACAAATACCACTTATGCATTTACCGGTATTAGTGCAAGTACCTATTACCGTTGCAACGTCACCTGTAGTGCCAGCAGCCTGTCTGCGGCCACTTCGGCAATATTGCTCACCTACGTCGCGCCGTGCTCAGGCACGCCTTCCGGCGGCACCGCAGCTTCACTGCATGCAGCATGCTACACTTGTTCTGATACCGTTACAATTTCTGGCTTCACCTCAGGGCCAGATATCACCTTCCAGTGGCAGTCCTCGGCAGATGGAAGCACGGGTTGGGCAACAATGCCGGGTGCTACTACATCTACCTACGGTTTTACCACAACCGGCGATAACTACTATCGGTGCGCTGTTACTTGTGCCGCAACTGGCCTCACTGGCTATTCAACGGCTGTTCGTGCTGTCTATCCCTACCATATCATCACGCATGCCGTAAACGATTCGGCCTCAGTTCTGTGTTATGGACCTTTGTTTACCGTTATGGCGGACGGTGCCTCTTCGCTCCTATACCTCAAAACTTTTTATGGCGATGGCTCTTCCGACTCAACCCACATGGTAGGTACAACAACAACTTTTTCAAGTGTGCATCACATCTACGGTTATTCCGGTACCTATACCATAAAGCAGGTGTTGTATTTCAACAATGTCGCTGAAGATTCAATTACCTATCCCTACAGTTACATCAATTGCCGTGCCTTACCGCTTTCTATATTTTACGATGCCAACAGCAACGGAGTTTTTGACGCTGGCGATACCATCAACACTTTGCCGTTCGCTGTAGAAGTCGATTCAAACGGCACTCCGGTCGATACTATTCATGTTTTTAGCGGGCTATATTACAATGCAGGCGCTGTTGTTGGTACCATTTATTCTTTTAGATTATTAACATCTTCTGCATTTATAGTTACATGTCCGTCATCTGCTGTCATTAAAGATACTATTTACTCGGCAGTAAATGTTTATGCCAATAAATATTTTGGTTTTGGCTGCGGCTCTTCTGTAGTTGATTATGGCGTCGCCGCGATCCACGTCCGTTCAGGGCCACATGAACAATCAGGAGAAATTTATAAATGATTATCCCTTTGCATACCCATAGCTCGTATATGAAACAGCCACTACAAGTAACCTATCAAAAATAGCTTCCTTCATGTACCTTCTGTTGAAACGATAGCAATACTCGTTGAGGTAATTCTGGAGATACTTATCATT
>CAILMA010000013.1 GCA_903835145.1 uncultured Bacteroidota bacterium | reverse complement strand
GCAATAATGAACAAATACCGGCCAACTGCCAAATGAGCAGCAATATAATACCTGAAAACAAAGGCCAAGAACAACTAAACGCTACCATATCCCTTCATTTTCTTTAGTTTTGTTTGCAGGATGTATTGGGCTAATAGGATTTGTTTTTCCCATGCTCAACAATCAAGCCCTGAAATGCACCTTTAACGATTGCGTCAATGCCAAATTTTTTGAAATATCTGATTATTGCACTTATCGGAGGTTTGTTGTTTTTCCCATTTCTGGGTCATGTGCATTTGTTTGATTGGGATGAGATCAACTTTGCCGAATGTGCAAGGGAGAGGATAGTTTCTAAAGATTACCTGCGGGCTCAAATCGACTTTATGCCATTTTGGGAGAAACCTCCTGTATTTATCTGGATGCAGGTTTTGGCAATGAAGATGTTTGGGGTTGGGGCCTACGCCGCAAGATTCCCTAACGCATTTATGGGAGTGGTTACGCTCTTAACTCTTTTTTACGTAGGTAAAAAAGTGGTGGGGCAGCAGGTTGCAACGTGGTGGGTTGCGCTTTATGCTGCTACCTGGTTGCCGCATTTTTATTTTAAATCAGGCATCATTGATCCTACTTTTAACTACTTCATTTTTGTTGCTTTTTTTCAGGTTCACCTTCTGCGGTTTTCAGGTTTTAAGCTGAAACATGCCTTGCTTGCAGGTTTGTTTCTTGGCTTGGCAGTCCTTACCAAGGGCCCTGTGGCTATATTAGTGGCGGCTCTTTCCTTTGTTGTCTACATCATCGCCAATCGGGGAATGAATGGCTTCAAATTAGCCCATCTCATCATAATTGCGCTGGGTGCATTTGCTCCGTTTCTGCTGTGGATGGGTGCTGCCGTGGCTGTTCATGGCTTTGCCTATGGAAGTTGGTTTCTGCGTGAGTTCATCACTTACCAGATTCGGTTGTTCTCTACCGAAGATGCTGACCATGGTGGACCGTTCATTTACCATTTTTTAGTATTGCTTATTGGCTGCTTCCCGGCCTCGGCTTTTCTGTTTCAGTACACCCGCAAGCGGCCCACTGGTCAGAGCAATACATTCGATTTCTCCCGTTGGATGTGGATTTTGTTTTGGGTGGTGCTGTTGCTGTTTTCAATTGTCAAGACTAAGATTGTTCATTATTCTTCCTTGTGCTACTTCCCCCTTACTTTCCTTGCTGCAGTGCAGGTCGCACGCCTTGCCAACTCAGGGATAAAGCTGAAGAAAGTAGTTAAAATACTCTTATTGGTTTCTGGTTCCCTTCTTGGGGTACTTATTGCTGCATTGCCGGTGGTGGGGTTGAACAAAGGCAGGATTATTCCGATGATTCAGGACCCCTTTGCCGTGGCTAATTTGAATGCAAATGTTTCGTGGAGCTATATGGAATGTGGCTGGGGACTGTTTTACCTAATTGCTGTCTGGGTTTCAGTATTGTACATTGGGAAAAATTTCCGAAAGGGTATAATTGCACTATGTGTGGTGCAGCTTGTTATTATTCAGGTTACTGTATTGCATTTTACACCGAAAATTGAGATGTATTCCCAAGGGGCCGCTATTGAGTTTTTTCAAGGCTTTGAAGGCAAGAACGTGTATATTCATTCCCTTGATTATAAAAGCTACGCATATTTGTTCTATGCGAAAAAACAGCCGATTGCTAATGCTGCATATTATAATGATGGAAAAATAAACGAAGATTGGCTGCTCAACGGAGCGATTGACCATCCGGCATATTTCATCTGTAAAATCCAGGATGAGCATCAATACATGCTATTCCCCCAGTTAGAAAAGATGGGCGAAAAAAACGGGTTTGTTTTTTTTAGAAGAAAAAACTAATCATGATGATTCCTTATGATATTGTCTGAAGTTTTCCGCCTTTTTTGTATTAATATGCGTTTTATCAATTTGAGTATTATATTTATTTAAAATATACATCTTTGTAATTGTCGGTAAAGCAAGCTTCTGCAAGGTGTAGTCGATTG
>CAILMA010000012.1 GCA_903835145.1 uncultured Bacteroidota bacterium | reverse complement strand
CTTACGTTGATCTGTATAGTGGCATTCTCAGTTGTTTATCCCATTATAGTGTGGGGTGTGGCACAGTTTTCTCCAAACAAGGGAAACGGCTTTCTGGTAACCGCAGGGGGCAAAAGTTACTATGCTAACATTGCACAAAAGTTCACAGCCGATAAATACTTCTGGCCACGCCCGTCGGCAGTTGATTACAATGCTTCAGGCTCAGGCGGCAGCAACAAGGGGCCAAATAACCCTGAATATCTCGCCGATGTGCAGAAACGTATTGATACGTTTATGGTCCACAACCCGGGAATAAGCAAGGCCG
Organism: uncultured Bacteroidota bacterium; assembly: GCA_903835145.1. Taxonomy (GTDB): domain Bacteria; phylum Bacteroidota; class Bacteroidia; order Chitinophagales; family Chitinophagaceae; genus Flavipsychrobacter. The sequence continues at coordinate 6,578 of CAILMA010000012.1, read as the reverse complement.
ACATACCATCGGACCTTGTAACGGCAAGTGGGAGCGGACTTGACCCCGATGTGAGCGTACAGGGTGCAAAAGTGCAGGTGAAACGCGTGGCAGCTGCACGGCACCTCCCAGAAGAAAAAGTGGCTCAGATAGTAGCTGCAAACATAGAAAAACCGCTATTGGGCATCCTTGGCCCGGAAAAAGTAAATGTGCTACAGCTCAATATAGCCCTTGATCAAATCAAATAACAAAAAATCCATCTTAAATCAAATATAGAACATGAACAAACCATTACTTACGGCAGCAGCACTCTCAGCATTGCTATTAGCAGGAGCTGCAAAGGCACAAACGACAAATGGTGGCGACGGCACACCGGCGGGGACACCGGCAACAGAGGTGGCACCTCCCGCAGCAAAAATTCCATGGGAAGGCTTCGACCAGACCTGGGTGAATGGTAACGACCGTCGTGACTCATCGGTATTCCACAACCCTTTTTTTTCGCCGAGTATTTTGATTGATTGTAATGCAACGCACTCGTTTAACAGTCCTAACGACCATACGGTAGTAGGCTCCACAGCGTTGTCGCGCAACGATGAAATGGTGGTTTCTGCAGTTAACATAGGTGGTGACTTCAGTTATGGCAATGCAAGAGGCCGAATTATGACACAATTCGGGACCCGCTCGCAGGTGGTACCCCGCAATGACCTGAGCCCCTACCGTGGCCAGTATGACCTTGCAGATGCCTATCGTTACCTCGATGAGGCATACGTAGGTTATCACTTCGATAAATGGTACGGTATAAATGTTGATGCCGGACTGTTTATGTCCTACATAGGTCTTAACTCTTACTACCAGGAAGAAAACTGGGAATACCAGGCTTCTTATACATCTGACAACACCCCATGGTTTTTTAATGGAATCAGGATTCAGATATGGCCAACAAAGTACCTGAAAATAGAACCATGGATCATCAATGGCTGGCAGAGTTATGGCTCGTTTAATGCTTTACCTGGTCTGGGTGCCAATATCACCTACATACCAAGGGAGAACATTAAAATGCTGACCAATGACTACTATGGTACTGATGCGGCAGGCTTGCTGGGAAGGCATCGTTTTCACTCTGATAACAGCTTTTTCCTGAGGTATTTCAACAGACCAAAATCTAAAGGAGTATCGCGCATGGCGTTCACAGCAACGGCTGACATTGGTTTTGAGCAGGGTGACGGTGTAAATGGTTTCAACAACAGCAACCCCACCACCAACCCTGCGCAGTACTTCGTAAGCTGGATGGTGTACAATAAAATATGGTTTGCAAAGAACAAACTGGGCTTATATTTTGGTGGTGGCTGGGTGAAGAACCCGGGACGTTACCTTGTATTGGCGCCTACCGGAGATGCCAGCCCATTACCTAATCCGCTTAACCCAACGCAAACTGCAGGAACCCATCCGTTTACTGAAAATCCGGGTGACCAGTTTGAAGGGTGGGATTGTTCAATCGGATTCAGCTGGACGCCAAACCAAAGCGTAGAGTTTAAAACTGAGTATGTGCACAGACAAAGCAATGTACCCTACTTTGCCGGTCCCGGCGGTGTAACCTCATCGACAGGTTATACAACCACTCCAGTAACAGCAAACAACTGGGTGCCGGACCTGGTTACTTCTGAAAACCGAGTAATCATAGCAGCGTTATTCAGGCTCTAAGCCTTTAAAAACAAAATAAAGAATGTGTGTTGTAGTTCGGCGTGCGGGCCCTCCTATTGGCCCGCCGCCTTTTACCATCAATCTTGAAAGTTTTTTGTTGCTTTGAGCTCAAATTGAATCAGATGAAGGGTTTAGACATAAAGAAAGTAACGCTTGCAGGGATGCTTATTGCATTTGGGATAGTATTTGGCGACCTCGGGACGTCACCGCTATATACCTACAAAGCGATTATTGGCGACGGACGAATAACCGAGGTACTTATACTCGGCAGCGTCTCAGCTATTTTCTGGACACTGACTTTTCAGACAACGTTCAAATATGTGTTCTTAACCATGCGGGCCGATAACCATGGTGAAGGAGGCATTTTTTCGTTGTTTGCACTCATAAGGCGCCATGCGACCTGGCTTATATGGCCGGCCATTATTGGTGGCAGCTTCATGATTGCAGACACATTGATAACACCTCCTATCTCGGTAACATCGGCTATCGAAGGATTAAAATCTGTTTACCCTACAATACCTATCATACCCATAACCATAACCATACTTATTGTGTTGTTTCTTGCACAACGCTCGGGCACAGGTATTATTGGTAAGTTCTTTGGGCCGGCAATGGTTATTTGGTTTGGCATGATTTCAATACTGGGCCTTTCGTACCTGGTTAAAGATCCAAGTGTGTTGAAGGCGATAAATCCTATGTATGCATTTAACCTTGTGCTTCACTACCCGGGAGGTTTTTGGGTGCTGGGCGGAGTATTCCTTTGTACAACAGGAGCTGAGGCCCTTTATGCGGATATGGGCCATGTAGGCAAGAAAAACATACAGGCAGCGTGGATAATGATAAAGGTGGCGCTTTTGCTGTGTTACTTTGGTGAAGCATCATTGTTAAAAACCCACATTGGGCAGACACTGAAAGATGTGGATCCATTTTATAGTATGGTACCGCCATGGTTTCTGCTGCCAAGTGTAGCCATAGCAACGGCGGCGACCATTATAGCCAGTCAGGCACTCATTAGCGGCACGTTTACACTGTTTAATGAAGCAATACGTTTGAATATTTGGCCGAAACTGAGGCTTGCCTTTCCTTCGGATACCCGCGGGCAAGTGTATATACCCTCTATTAACTACCTTATGATGGCTGGATGTATTGGTATGGTGTTGTATTTCCGGGAGTCGACCAACATGGAGGCTGCGTTCGGCCTTTCGGTAACGCTTACCATGCTTATGACCACCGTATTGCTCAGTTACTACTTGTATACCAAGCGTGTGGATGCCGTTTTCAGGTACATAATTCTTGGTGTGTATTTGTGGATGGAAATCACCTTTTTGGTGGCCAACATGAAGAAATTTGAACACGGCGGATGGCTGACGATGCTTATAGGCCTGGTACTCATTACTATCATGTATGTATGGCAAATGGGGCGGAAGATAAAGACACAATTCAAAAAATATGTGCAGGTTGATAATTACATACCAGCCATAAAGAATCTGAGCAATGATGAAACGGTACCGGAGTTTGCCACCCATCTTGTATACCTGACGCTCGCTGAGAAACCCGGAACGATTGAACAAAAAATAATTGAGTCAATATTTTACCATCGACCTAAGCGCGCTGAAATCTACTGGCTTTTACATATTGATGTCGATGATTCTCCATATACCATGAGCTACTCTACGGAGATATTGGCACCGAACGACCTTATCTATGTGAAATTCAAGCTTGGTTTCAGGGTAGTGCCCAGAATAAATCTATTCTTTAAAAAAGTAGTTACGGATATGGTGGCCAACCATGAACTTGAGTTCAAACGCAGCTATTGCAATATTGACCACAACATAGCCTGCGGCGATTTTAAATTTGTGGTTATGAAGAGCTTTCTCTCTTTTGAAAACCAATTGCCTTTCTGGACGAACTGGGTGATGCGAATATACTTTTTACTGGACCTCATTAGCCTGCCTGATGCAGGAGCTTTTGGTCTTGATTACAACAATGTAATAGAAGAGAAAGTCCCGCTACTGATGCAACAGGCGGGAGACATACCCCTGAAACGAGAATAAAATGGCAATGGAAGACGACAAAGAGAAACGCGTACAGCAATATCTTGACCTCAATGACACCATCACCCGGGGACGGTTAAAGATTTACATAGGCATGAGTGCCGGCGTAGGAAAAACCTACCGGATGCTGCAGGAAGCGCACAGCCTGCTGCGAAATGATATAAACATTAAGATTGGCTATGTAGAAACACACGGCCGCGTCGAAACCCAAGCCCTCATAGATGGATTGCCGATAATACCCCGGAGGGAGGTGTTTTACAAGGGTAAGAAACTCGATGAGCTGGACGTACAGGCTATATTGCTTTTGCACCCGGGCGTGGTAATAGTAGATGAGCTTGCCCATACCAACATCCCGGGAAGCAAGAATGAAAAACGCTGGCAGGATGTAATTGATATACTGGATGCAGGGATAGACGTAATAACGGCTGTGAACATACAGCACATTGAGAGTATAAACGAAGACGTAAAACAAATAACGGGCGTAGAAGTGCAAGTGCGTGTGCCCGACAAAATATTGCAGTTGGCCGATGAGGTCGTGAATATTGACCTTACTGCCGATGAATTGATAACCCGCCTAAAGGAAGGCAAAATATATGACCACTCGAAGGTGCAGCAGGCCCTTCAGAATTTCTTTCAGGCCGATAAAATATTGCAGCTCAGGGAGCTGGCCCTTAAAGAAGTTGCCGGGCAGGTAGAACGGAAAGTTGACTACCAAATCACTTCGCGGCAGACCCCCTTCAGACACGAAAGACTACTTGCCTGTATCTCATCGAACCACGAGATAGCTCAGCGCATAATAAGGAAGACGGCACGGCTTGCATCTTACTATAACAGCCAGTGGTACGTGCTTTATGTACAAACCGAAAAAGAGGCTGACGACAAGATACCCCTCGCAGCCCAAAGACACCTGATTAATAACTTTAAGAATGCAACTGAACTTGGAGCGGAATTGATAAGGAAAAAATGCGACAACGTGGCCCAGGCCATTATTGAGACGACCCAGGAAAAAAACATTACCACTATATGCATCGGTAAGCCTCACCTGAACTTGTTCCAGATCATGCTCAGGACTGGTGTCTTTAATCAGTTGCTCAAAACATTATCCAAAAACAATACTGATATCGTAATTTTATCATAATGGCTGTCTCCGTTCGCAATAAGATATGGTTTGGAACCATTTTTCTGTTCCTACTCCTCCTCCTTACCGGAGGCGCCGGTATTTATTACACTGCCATATTGAAGGCAGAAGCGAAAGCCGTGCTTAAAGACAATTACGAGTCGCTGCTCTATTGCCATGAAATGCAGCAACAGCTTGATAGCATGACAATAAACCGGGGCCGTTCTCTTCAACATTTTGAGCAGGCGCTAATGCGACAGGAACATAATATTACAGAGCACGGAGAAGATGCAGCTACCGGACAATTAAGAACATTATTTAACGAACTAAAACAAAGCGATAGCGCCCACCAAAACCTCAAACCAATACAGGGTGAAATCCAGCGGGTTTTGTTCCTGAATATGAATGCCATACATGATAAAAATGCGCGTGCCGAGGCAACTGCTGAAAACGCATTGACCATTATAATTGCACTGGTTGCCATTGTGTTTTTAATCGCCTTCACATTTTCTGTCAATTTCCCGTCTATAGTTACCGGGCCTATACTTCAGCTCTCAGATGCAATTAAGGAAATCAGCAATAAAAACTACAGCCATCGGATTTACATTGATAACAAGGATGAATTTGGCAGTCTGGCAGCAGCTTTCAATACCATGGCCGGCCGGCTGGAGTACTTTGAAAGCAGCAACCTCAATAAACTGATGTTTGAAAAAGCAAGAGCCGAGGCCGTTATCAATAGCCTCAAGGACGCAAGCATAGGGATTGACAAGAATAATATCATCCTGTTTTCCAACTTTCAGGCTTTGCAATTGCTGGGTTTGAAGCCGGGTGAGATTGTTGGCAAAACTGTGGATGAAGTCTGTGCTAATAATGACCTGTTCAATTTTCTGGCCAAGAATGAAAACACAGCACCCTTTAAAATAGTTGTCGACAACAGGGAAAACTATTTTGTGCGGGAAGTAGTGGAAGTAGCACAGGGAGAGGGCAATAGTAAGGTGATTGTGCTCCGTAATATTACCTCGTTTAAAGAACTGGATGTTGCCAAGACAAATTTTATTGCCACAATATCGCATGAGCTTAAAACGCCGCTTGCAGCCTCTGACCTCGGGCTTAAGTTGCTGGAAGATGAGCGCATCGGTAAACTTTCAGACGAACAAAAAGAACTGATTCAAAACCTGAAACAAGACAACCGGCGAATACTCAAAATACTCAGTGAGCTGCTCAATATGTCGCAGGTGGAAGCCGGAAGGATACAACTTGATGTGCAGCAAATAAACCCGATGGTGATTATTTTTAATGCTCTCGAAACAGTTGCCGCAAGTGCCCGTGAAAAGAACATAGAAATAGTAAATAAAATAGATGAGCAGCTGCCTGCCATAAATGCAGATGCAGAAAAAAGCACCTGGGTACTGAATAACTTCTTTACTAATGCCATCAAATATTCTACTGACGGTGGTAAGATTGAACTAACCGTGAAACAGGAAAACGGGCAAATTGTGTTTTCCGTTGCCGACAATGGCCCGGGTATTGCTCCTGAATATGTACCGCGCCTTTTCGAACGCTACTTTCAGGTACCCGGCTCAAAAGAGAAAGGAACAGGTCTTGGGCTGTAAGCCTCCGGGCAACCACGTCTTGCAAACAGCCCTTAGTATAGATAATATTGCTGGTAAAAAATCAGCAATACGATGTTGCAGTTATCCCATAATTGCCGTTACTGGCTATATCGT
>CAILMA010000011.1 GCA_903835145.1 uncultured Bacteroidota bacterium | reverse complement strand
GGCATCACCGGCGGCAACTACGGCGACGGCACAACGATGGTTATGGTTCACCCGCGCGATATAGCCGCTGTAGCAGCAGAAGAAATGCTTAACCCCACTTTTACAGGCCGCACCATTCGCTACATTGCTGGCGATGAGCGCACTACCGGTGATATCGCGAAAGTACTGGGCACCGCAATTGGCAGGCCGGAATTGCCATGGGTGAACTTCAAAAATGAAGATGCACTTGCAGGAATGATGCAAATGGGTATGTCGCAGGAAATAGCTTCAAACTATGTGGAAATGGGCGCTGCAATTGCGAGCGGCGAAATGATCTCCGACTACCAAAAAAACAAACCAACACTCAGTCCTACAAAACTTGAAGATTTCGCAAAGGAATTTGCTGGAGCATTCTCGCACTCATAAATCTTTCTTTAGTTCGCTTATTTAACCGCTGCCCTCCCGGGCGGCGGTTTTTTTGTTGGCGGTGCAGCACTATTCCTATACCATTGTGGGCAATACATGTTGCATAATCTTTAACATTATTTAACGCTTTGCAATCAGTCACCTAATCGGGTTTCCGGCATTAATATCAAAACATAGTTTATGCGGATAATTCTTGGAATAGGCCTTGCCTGCACAGTATTGCTCTGTGCCTGTAGCAACGATAGAAACAGAGGTAAGTATGAAGGATACAAATCTGCTGCAGCCGCAATGCCGGCCCCGGCACCGATGGAAAATTCCGAACAGGAAAAAGCTGATTCTGTAAGCTACGAGGAAAGCACGAACGCCGTGTCTGCAACCGCCAAACCCGCGCCCGGCGCATATTCGGCTCCTGCGCTTGACAAAAAACTGATTTTTACTGCCGATTTCAAATGCCAGGTTACGCAGGTATTCACCACTGTAAAACAACTGGAAACACTCGTTAAAAACCTCAACGGCACCGTGCAGGAAAGCAACATGGAGAACATTGTGGGCGAAACTAAAAATATATACAAAGAAGACTCCCTTAGGCAGTACCACACCTACTCCACCGTAGCAACGCTAAGCCTCCGTATTCCAGCGCAGCACTTTGACTCCGTCATACACGCTATACCAGCTATGGTAGCTTTTATAGAATCGCGCACTATTAAGGAAAGCGATGTCTCGCTGCAGTACTACGCATCAAAAGTAAAATCTGAATCCCGCAAACGAAGACTGGAAGAACTGAAAAACACGAAAATTGATAAGAAGAAAGCGCTGGAACTGGAAGAATACAGGGACGGAATGGAAGACGACAAAATGAATGCTGACATACAAAATATGGGCCTCCTTTCCGATGTAGCTTACGCCACAGTCACAGTCCGTTTCACACAACCTCAGCAGGTCTATGTTCGCACGGTTTTAAATCCTGAATCCCTCTCAGACGACAACTTTTGGGGCAATTGCAAAAAAGCACTAAGCGATGGCTTCGAAATCATAAGGTACAGCGTGCTTGCGGTATGCACCATGTGGCCGCTCTTGTTTTTTGTAGCAGCAATGGTTATTGCATTCAGACTCAGAAAAAAGAAACGGAAAGAGCGTCTTGCAGCGCAAAACACCGCACAAAACCCCGCCTGATTTATCTTGTAAAAATCTATTTAATAAACAGATTGAGCAGGTAGAAAACAGCACCAGCCAGCATCCCGCTGATAGGGATAGTGAGGATCCATGCCCAAAGGATATTGATGGTAACACCCCACCGCACCGCCGATAGCCGCTTTGTTGCACCTACACCTATTATGGCTCCGGTTATGGTATGGGTGGTACTCACAGGTATCTTAAGATTCTCTGTAAGGAAAAGGGTAATGGCACCTGCTGTTTCCGCCGCTACGCCTTCAAACGGGGTAACCTTTGTAATGCGGGTACCCATCGTTTTAATAATGCGCGATCCCCCGCTCATGGTGCCCAGTGCTATCGCTGAATAGCAAGGCAACGGCACCCAGTTAGGCATTTCAGAGAATTTCGTAATCTGGTGTGAGCAAATGAGTGCTGCAGTTATGATACCCATTACCTTTTGTGCATCATTACCCCCATGCCCTATACTGAATGCAGCCGAAGATATGAGCTGAAACCGCTTCAGATACAATGTAGATCTTGCTGTGTTCAGCGACCCAAGGAACATAGTAAAAATGCTCATGGCGGTCAGTATAAACCCGAGCAGTATCCACTTGAAATTGTGGCCATCCATCACAACATTCAGTAACGGATTGGTATAAAGATTCTTAACCTTCGTAGGGTCAGTTTCCATAACCTGAGAAAGAAAAATATAAACTACCGTCAAAATGCCGAGCGAAATAAGCTTGGGCAATGGACCCTTCCTGAACGAGTATATGAACCAGAGCGAGATGATAAAGGCCATCACCATACCTATAAAAGGTGCAAGCACAATGAAACTTACCGTTTTAATAATAGGCTCCGGATTCACTGATGCCAAACCAGCGTGCGCAATAGCAGCACCCGCAAAACCACCAATAAGCGTATGCGAAGAACTCGAAGGTATACCAAACCACCAGGTAACCAGATTCCAGCCGATTGAGGCTATCAACCCTGCCATAATAACCGGGAGCGTAATAAATTCTTCTTTTACCGTCTTGGCTATTGTATTGGCAACACCGTGATCTTTAAATATGAAAAACGCCACAAAATTGAACAACGCAGCCCACATCACCGCTTGAAACGGGGTAAGCACCTTTGTTGACACAACCGTAGCTATTGAATTCGCCGCATCATGAAACCCATTGATATAATCAAATACCAATGCCAGCACGAGTATAATAATAAGTGTAACCGACATATTTGCCCTTGGTATTAAGAATATTTTACAATGATGGATTCTATTACATTCGAAGCGTCTTCACACTTATCTGTCACTGTCTCCAGCATTTGGTAAATATCTTTTTGCTTTATGAGCTCCACTGCTGTTATGTTGGAATTGAACAATTTCAGCATCGTACTGTCCAGCAAGTCATCAGCAGCATTCTCAAGACTGTTCACCTGCACACAAGCTGTTGTTATCGCCTGCAAGTCCTTCATATCCCTAAGTGCATAAATACTTATTTTAATAGCTGCTATAGACTTGCAAATAATCTCAGCAAAAGCCGGCAGCGTATTGTATTCGTCGTTGATCTGGTAGTTAACCACGCGCTTTGCCGCCCCCCATATGTAGTCCGCAATATCATCGAGCGAACTGGCAAGGTAGTGTATGTCTTCCCGGTCAAGCGGTGTTATGAAATTATGCCCGAGCTCTATAAATATCCGGTGCGTGGTTTCGTCATTTTTGTGCTCAAAACGCTCCAGAGTCCGTAACATGGCATCGCGCTTGGTAAAATCTTTCTCCTGAAGTGCAGTCTGAAAAACATTGCCCATTTGCTCCAGCGCAACTGAAACTTCTTCAAACAAACTAAAAAAAATCCGGTCTTTGGGTAGGAAAAATTTCAATACTGAAGCAAAACTCATAACAATTTCTTAATGTAAAATTAATACTGCAAAGGTTCCCTTTTAAATCCGTCAATCAAAATGATAACATAGACTTAATAATTTCTTAACATTGGCCCGATTGCCGATATCCTTAATGATAATGCAAGGGACCCAATCCGCTGCCTTTCGGCTTCAAAAATTGCGCGCCATACAATAAAAGTACGCTGTAAAAATCCCCT
>CAILMA010000010.1 GCA_903835145.1 uncultured Bacteroidota bacterium | reverse complement strand
CTGGCAACAGCTTTAAGGTGTTTTTCAAATATTGGCTGGTCTGGCAGTTCTTTTATTGTTTCTATCTCTGGCACTGTAGGTAGATCAAAGGCAGATGCTATAAACACAGTTTCTTCCCAAGAAAGCCACTGATTCAACTCTCTTACAGCAAAAACATAGAAATGATTTTCAATTTCAGGGTATTCTATTGAGTGAATAGCAAAAAGGTTCTCACCAAATATTTCGTAGTCGCCCAGGTCATGTTATATAACATCCCATTTCTGTCTTAGCGCGCTTGTCCATGCCGAAGTTGTAGGCAAAGCATGGGATCGTGCGAAAACCCCAAACCTGTTCAGACAATTGTTTTCCCCGTCAAGTTTTTCGGTGAGGATAAGCTTGTCAATTGAATTAATATCCTGCCAATAATTTTTATTTATTCGGTCGTCGTTTGAAACTCCGGGAGAGAACGGGAAATGGTAGGTCCTCCCGTATTTTTTAGAATAGGTCATTGAGTAAGATTTAGATAAACATAAAATACCTGATCCGCCAAAGCGGTCAGTAGTTAATATCAATCTAAATAATTACATGACATCAAAATTGCAGAGGTTAACAATTGTTCTGGTCTGTCCCCAAAATCAGTACAAAAGTAAAATAAAAGTTTGATTTCTCCATATGACCAGAATATAGATTTTTTATCTGGTCATTTATTCTGTCTAATCAGAACAGCGCTCAAAACCTTTCCCGCCGCGTCGGAAAAAGGTTTCAGCGCTGTTGCAATCGGTCGCAAAGTGCGTTCACTACACAGCATGTAAAACGGGCATGGAGACTCAAGGTTAAACCTTCACCAGTTCCAGGTCGAAGTTCAATTTAATTTCATCGCCAATTCGCTGCATCATGCTATCACGGGCATTGTTGCATCCAAACTCACCTATCTTATCCACCCTGCGATACCACAACCTCCAAAATGTTTGATTTTTAATGACGTCGGCATACCGTAAAAAATTGTGGCTCAATGACGGCAAAGTCATTGAGCCACGCGTTAAAATGTATTCTTGCAAAACAGGTTAGTAGATCACTATTTTACCTGTATACTGTTGTTTTTCTGTTTTTACCCTTATCACATATATTCCTGCTGGTAAGCTGCTTACATCCATTTGGTGCAAAAGATTGGAAGTAACGGATTGCAGCAGTGTTTTCCCTTCTATGTCAGTTACAGTGATATGCGCCTGTTCAGTTCCATCAGGAAGAACGATGTTTATAAGTGAGGTCGCCGGGTTAGGATAAATGTTTATAGTGCTGTTTTCAGCTGCTGCTATATTTGTCTGGTCTTCACGGCCCGCAATCACTGAAATGGCTTTCACAACAACTGTTGACCCACAGGTGTTTGCAACAGAATACTTAATGGTATCTACACCAGCGGTTATCCCCCTTACCAGTCCGGCAATGCTCACAGTTGCCCGTGCTGTGTTGGTGCTGCTCCAGGTACCGCCTGCTGTTGCATCGGTTAGTGTTATCGGTGTACTTATCGCTACGCTTGTTGCGCCGGAAATAGAAGCTACCGTAGGTGCAGCAATCACATTTGGATAGAATTTCATGTTGGTGTGCCCGAAACGGTCACCTACCCGAACAATAAAGGAGTCAGCCCCTGTATAGCCCGATGCAGGAGTATACATTAGCCCTGATGCAGAAATAAGGCTCCTGTCTGTGGCAGCAGCAGACGTGTAAGGGAAACCGCTTAGCGTGCCATGTACAGGAGCAACAACCTGGCGCCAGATATCCGGCACGCCAATGTCAGTATTTACCACTGCTGTGAAGGAGTCGAGACTCAATGATCCGTTCTTACATACATTGGGTGAAAAAGTGGAGTCAAGCGTTGTTGGCGGATAGTGTGGATAATAAACATTACCAATTACACGAATGGTATTGTTGCCAAAATCGAGAATATAAAGATCGCTGCCGTCGCACATTACGCCTTGAGGCGCTGAAAGCAATGCTGCAGTTGCAGGCAGGTCGTCACCATCGTATCCTGCAGTTCCGGTACCGGCAATCGTAGTTATTATTCCGGATATCGATACTTTGCGCACGCGGTTATTGTTCTTGTCTGCAATGTAGATGCCGCCTACGGAGTCTGTGGTTACGCCATATGGGTTGTTTAGAGCTGCCGCTGTTGCCGCACCACCATCTCCGCTAAAACTTGCGCTGCCATTACCTGCAACCGTGGTGATGATGCCTGATGGAGACACTTTTCTGATTCTGTTGTTTCCCGCGTCAGCTACAAACAGATTGCCGAGTGCATCAGCCCAAACACCCGTAGGGCCTGATAGGGATCCTGCAGTTGCGTGTCCGCCATCACCACCGAACGTCGCGACTCCGTTGCCTGCTACAGTTGTTAAAATACCAGTCGCTGCCGCTATTTTACGCACCCTGTTAAATGCCTGCTCCACGAAGTAAAGATTGCCATTTGTATCAACTGCAATACCTAATGGTCTTCCAATGGAAGCTGAAGTAGCGGCTGCTCCATCGGCCGTAAAAGCTGCTGTGCCCGTGCCGGCATAAGTCACAAAACCAGAAGAGCCAATCTTAAATATTTTGGCATTTCCGTAGTCAGCAAAGAATTTATTGTTGTATTTGTCAATGGCAACGCCTGTCGGTGCATTCGAACCTGATGGCCCGATCTCCCGATAAAAGCTGCCTGAAAACTTATTGATCAGATTAGCATCTTGATTGTACTGTTCTGAGTAAATAAAATTACCATAATTGTCTTTTGCAATGCCAGCCGGGCCCCAAAGGCTGCCCGTTGGGGTGCTCCAGTAGTCAGGGTACATATAGCCAACTGCTCCGTTTCCAGCGAAGGAATAGATATTTGGGTTGGGCACAGTGTTATTCACCGTTATGGCCTTAGTTGCTACTGATGTACCGCAACCGTTAGTCAGCGTGTAAGAAATGGTGACCGAGCCTACAGAAACGCCAATCACAATGCCACCGGTAGTGACTGATGCAACAGATGTATTGCTGCTGCTCCACGCGCCACCAGCAATGCTATCGGTAACTATGACCGGGGCCACAATACTAACAGTTGACGGACCGCCAATCGTTGATGCTGTAGTTGGTGTCGCTACGTTCACATAGCCGTAGAAAATGCTTGAATCGCCGAAATTGGCAACGGTTATCAGGAAGGTATCAACGCCAGAATACCCGGTTGTTGGCGTATAAAAAAGACCCGATGGCATTAATGCGCCGCCAGTGGTAGCGTGGCTGTAAGAAAAACCAGTAAGCGTGCCATGGCTTGGGGAGCGTTTTACATACCATATGTCTGTTGCCCCGTAATTTGAATCGGTAACGGCCAGTAGTGTATCGAGTCTTCGCGCACTGCTGCTGCGGCACACGTTTAAATTAATAACCGGGTTTGTTGGCCTTGGTTTTGCATATTTGTAAGTGCAATTGCCCAATACTCTTAAAGCATTGTTGCCATAGTCCGCCACATATAAATTAGTAGAATCACAAAGCAGAGCCTGTGGGTAGTAAAGGCGTGCAGCAGTTGCAACACCACCGTCGCCAGAATAACCGGCCGTACTTGTTCCTGCTATCGTAGTTATTATTCCTGCTGCGGTCACTTTTCTTACAACATTGTTATTGCGGTCAGCGATATATATGTTGCCTATGGAGTCAGTTGTAACGCCTGATGGGTTGTATAATTTGGCCGCTGTAGCTGCTCCTCCGTCGCCAGTGTAGCCAGATGAGCTGGTGCCTGCAATGGTGGAGATAATACCCGATGTGTTTACTTTCCTTATTCTGTTGTTTCCTGCATCAGCTATATAAATGTTTTTTGCAGCATCAACCCAAACGCCTGCCGGGTAAGATATGCCTGCAGCCGTAGCCGCACCACCATCGCCACTGACCGATGCTGATCCGTTAGCTG
>CAILMA010000009.1 GCA_903835145.1 uncultured Bacteroidota bacterium | reverse complement strand
TTTTTTTTTTTTTTACACACTCATCGGATATTTATTATCCTAATGAAAAACAGCACTCAAATCGACCAATATACCCCCTCTGCAACCGGGTTAGAACCCAAAAATATAAATTCTTTACCGTCCAGTAATCATTTATTATTTTTACCGCACAAACAGACGTTATGGCCATACTGCGGTTCAGAATATATTGGGAAGAAGATGACCTTACTTATCGGGACATCGAAATTCAGGGTAGCCAAACCTTCTGGGAATTTCACAAAAGTATCATTCAGGCTTACGAATTCGATGGAAAGCACACCGCTTCTTTTTACGAAAGTGACGATAAATGGAAATATGGACGTGAACTCAATTCAGAGGTGCTGGTCAATAAAAAAGATGCCCCTGCCCTATCCATGGTAAAAACACCGGTTTCCGCATTGGTATCACTGCCTGGCCAGAAATTCATTTACACCTACGACCCCGCCAGAAAATGGACGTTCCTTATAGAGCTCACCAGCGTAAGCAAGGAAGAAACCTACAAGCGCGTTTATCCGTTTGTGCTGCGCAAAGAAGGTGTTGCTCCTGCACAGTACGGCATAAAGGGCGTAAACCCGAATAAACTCATGGAAATAGAAGAGAAATATGACCTTGGCGCCGAAGAAATGGCCGAAGGTTTCGGCAGCCTGAGCGATAGCGGTGTTGAAGAAAGCTCGAGCGAGGAATCAGTAAGCGAAGACACGGGATCAGAATTTTAGCCATTAAAACGCCCGTTCGGCCATTCCATATATTTTAAGTTTCCCAACGGGTTGAAAAAAGCAATCATCATACAAGGGCCTACCGCCAGCGGCAAAACCGCTGTGGCGGTGAGGCTCGCTGCAAAGCTCCACACAGGGGTCGTCTCGGCCGATAGCCGCCAGTGCTACGATGGTATGCCCATTGGCACTGCATGGCCGTCAGTGGCCGAATTAAGCGCAGCACCCCACTACTTTATTGGTGGCTACCCGGTAACCACCGCACTCACCGCTGCCGACTACGAGCAAATTGCCCTCAAGCACCTCAGCGATTTGTTCCTAACATCCGACAACGCCGTTGTATGCGGGGGCACAGGCTTGTACATTAAAGCCCTTTGCGAGGGACTTGACGCCATGCCCGCAGTAGATGAAGAAATAGAAAAAGCCGTGAATGAAGCCTACAAAAACGAGGGCGTTGCGTGGCTGCAGGAAGCCATTAGGGCAGAAGACCCCACATTTTTTGCCACCGGCGAAATCGCAAACCCCGCCCGGCTCATCAGGGCGCTGGTTTTTGTGCGGTCCACCGGCAAAAGTATCCTTACGTTCCGCACCGGCACCACCAGGCAGCGCCCCTTCGGCATCATTAAAATAGGGCTGGAACTGCCCCGGGAAGAGCTCTACGAGCGCATCAATCAGCGGGTGGATATCATGGTACAACAGGGGCTGGAGCAGGAAGTACTCAGCCTTTTCCCGCAGCGACACCTCAAAAACCTGCAAACCGTAGGTTACAGCGAGTTA
>CAILMA010000008.1 GCA_903835145.1 uncultured Bacteroidota bacterium | reverse complement strand
GTATATGTGTCACCGGTAACAGAAATACAAAAGCAAATTGCGGTAATTTGGTGTGAATTGCTCAATTTGAAAGAAATGAGAATCCGTGATGACTTTTTTGAATCAGGTGGTCATTCGCTGCTCGCTATACAAGCTGTTGCCCGGCTGGAAAAAGTGACTGGCAAACAGATACCAGTTGAAACCCTGTTTCAGGCGCCAACCATAGAGCAACTTGCAGTTATGGTGACGTTGGGCGCTAAACCAGCTTCCGTGAATGCGCTCGTGCCCCTGAAACCGGGTGGCACAAGCACACCACTATATATAGTTCATGGTTATGATATGAATGTCATGTCTTTTTCAGCTGTTGCGAAGTATATGGACCCCGACCAACCCGTTTTTGGGCTACAGGCAAAGGGGCTCAACAATATTGATGAACCGCTGGGCACTATGGAGGAAATTGCAAAGGAGTATATTGATGAAATGCTCATCCAAAATCCGTCAGGAGGATTTGCGCTCGCAGGGTATTCGTTTGGAGGATATATTGCATTTGAGATGGCACGCCAGCTAAAGGCAATGGGCAAAAGAGTAAAGATGCTTGCGATGTTCGATGCCTACGTATATAATGAAGACGATTATAATCCCGGGGCGGTGAAATTGGGGCGCAAAATTTTCCGCCAGTTTCCTAAGGCACTTTTTATACTCAACTCATTTATTAAACACCCGAAAGAAACCATTGAATATCAGTCGTTTATTATTGGTCAGCGGTTTAATAGCCTCACCGGAAATAATGATATAAAGGATACTGAAAGTGGGGACAGTAACATTGATAAAATAGGCGAGCGATATGAATGCGCTTATCGTAACTATAAGATGATGCCCTATGATGGTGCAATAGACCTCTTCCGGGTGACAACACGTCTGTACTATCTTGATGATTTAAAATACCTTGGCTGGAAACCGTATTCGAAACGCGGCATAAGAATACACGAAATACCGGGTGACCACAAGACATTCCTGCAGGCGCCCAATAACAGGGAATTTGCACGAATCTTGCAAAAGGCATTAAATAGTGCGTAGATCATACGTATGCGGAAATGAATAAAGTAATCATTAGCAATGTCGGAGCAATAAACTGGGAGGAATATGGCATTTCTGGCCTTGCGGCAGTTTACGCCGTTCCCGCAAGGCTAAACGAATCTTATGTTGATCTGTGGAGCTTCGGAGTGAGTGCTCTGTCCGCCAACACTCAATCATTTTCACTATTGCTTAGTGCTGATGAGTTGGTGCGCAGCAAGAAATACCTGCACGAAAAAGACCGCTTGCGCTTTATGGTCAGTCGCGGAATTTTGAGGATGCTCCTTGGAGGTTATTTGCAAGTTGCGCCCGATTCCTTAAAGTTCCACGTAGGGGAAAACAAAAAGCCTCACTTAAATTTTATTGGACCGGCACCATATTACAACGTTGCCCACTCTGGCGACCGGGTATTAATCGCCATCTCCAGTCATCAGGTGGGAGTGGACATTGAATTGATAAACACCGACTTCAACTACATTGATCTATTGCCGATTTGTTTTAGTAACGAAGAAGTGCAAGACATCGGTAATTCGCAGTCGCCTCAAATTCGCTTTTTTGAACTTTGGACCCGAAAAGAAGCGCTCCTTAAAGCCACAGGAAGGGGAATAGATGATCAAATGCCTCTGGCGCCCTGCGTTGATGGCCAACACTATCCAACAATTATATCTTCATCGGCTCCAATAGATTGGGTGGTCAATAGTTTCAATGTTAGTAATTATTTTGGGAGTGTTGCCTTTGAAAGGAATTGTAAGGGTCTACGTTTTTTTAGAATAGAAGGGTGGTAGTCTTTTTATGATTGCCTTCAGTTATGCTATTTTATTCTGCCCGCATTTCATTCCCCCTTTTTTCCAAAATAGCTCATGTGTTTAAGGCGGCGGCCGGCAGCGCAGTCAGTGATGAGCAGGGTGATGCGGGAGAGGGTAGTTTTGTGTTGCTTGGCGCTGGTAACCCAATGGATGGCAGCCTTTCGGTAAGATGGAGCTTGGGTACAAAAGAAAGCCCAGGCTTGTTCATTTGTTCTGAAAAGTTCGTCAAGCTCAGGGGCAAGCACTGCAGGTTCACTTTCGTGAGAGTAAATTTTAGATTTTGCTTCTGTACGGAGTGCAAATGCTGCCAGCCCGGCAGCTGTCATAAGTCCGGCTTGTTGCAAATCATCCATCTTTTTAATGTTCACCGCGCTCCAAATGCTTGTGGCTTTTCGTGGGGTGAAGCGAATACTGTAACGCTCATCATCAATAGACCTTCTCACTCCATCAATCCAGCCAAAACATAAGGCATGGTCAACTGATTGTGGCCATGTCATTGAAGCCCTTCCCGAGCCGGTTTTATAAAAACCTACCAGCAGCTCCTTTGCAGTCTGGTGGTGCTCTTCCAGCCATAGCCTGAATTCAGCCTGAGTAGAGAAATAGCGCGGCTCCATTTTGTAGTTGGTAACTGTTGTCAATAAATTAAGTGGTGAACAATTTAGGTTGTTTTACGCTGCAATTTTATTAACTGTAGGCGTTGGTATAATATAAAGCAAAGCAACAGCACAATAAGCCCCATATGAAATTTCTTTTGACCCGATAGTTTGTGGAGCAAGATATTTTTGCTGTCGATCTGCTGTTTATAAAGTTCCTTAGTTTTCGTCAGTACAGCGATTTGCAGCGCCGGCGGATTCGCGTCGCCGGCCGCTGGTTGGGTTGTTTGTTTCACCGCAGCTGAGTCTGCGGTAGCACAGTAGGCCGGCCTGCTACCCACCAAGCAACAGAATATCAATAAAAGGAACACGATAAACCGTTTTTTCATATTGCATTAGATTTTTGGTTATTACTCAATACTAATGAGTGATTTCGAGATACACAGGGCAATGGTCGGAGTGCTTTACATCAGGCCTTATTTCTCCATGTTTAAGCCGTCTTTCCAGCGGGAGGGTAACGCTGAGATAATCTATGCGCCAGCCCTTGTTGTTTGCCCGTGCTCCGGCAAAGTTGCTCCACCAGCTATAGTGATGTGGCTCTTTATTGAAATGGCGGAAAGTGTCTATCAGCCCGCTTTCGAACCAACGATCCATCCATGCCCTTTCTTCAGGCAGGAAGCCCGATGAGTTTTTGTTTCCTGCCGGATTGTGGATGTCGATAGGTTTATGGCAAATGTTGTAGTCGCCGCATACTACCAGGTTGGGGCGGCTCTTTCTCAGGTCTGCTATGTATTCAAAAAACTCACTGAGCCACTGGTACTTATACGTTTGTCTTTCTTCGCCAGTTGTTCCGCTTGGGAAGTAGGCATTTACAAGCGTTAGGTTTCCAAAATCGGCCCTTATTACACGGCCTTCAAAGTCACTTTGCTCTATCTGATTGCCATAGTGCACCGCATCTGGCTTTATCTTAGTAAGTATAGCCACTCCACTGTAGCCTTTCTTCTGAGCTGAAAACGAATAAACTTCATAACCGGCACTTTCTATTTCTTTCACAGGCACATCTTCCTGATGGGCTTTAATTTCCTGCAGGCAAATAATGTCAGCAGGGTCTGACTTTAACCAATCAATAAATCCCTTCTTTACGGCACTGCGAATGCCATTTACGTTATATGATATAATACGCATAGGTGATGTGTCTGTTTGTTAGTTGATGATGCAAGTTAAAAAAGGCAGGGCAGATTCCCGTTATTTTATTGATTACATTTTCGCGGAATGGAAAATAATTATCCACCGTCCTCAGGGGAAGGCGCGTTTTCTTGTTTCTTTTCTTTGTATTCCATTTTTCCGAATTTGTAGCTGAAGCTCAATCCAAACGACTGGTAAGGAATCTTCCTGTTGCTGGTGACAGTAAAATTCTGACCGGTAACATCGGTAGCCTGATTGGTGTACCGGTTAAAAGGATTAGTCGTTGTAAAAGCCACGCTGCCTTTCTTCTTCCAAAGCATTTGCCGAAGTGCAAAGCTGTAGGAAGTGAATGACGGAAACTTCCCTTGTATCTCTGTTCGTTGCGAATTGAAATTACCGAAAAACTCACCAAGCAGCGTTTTTGTAAACTGATAAGTAGCGTTTGCGTTAATTCGGTAGTTGATGCTGTTTATTGTTGTGCCGGCGACAAGTTCGCTTATTATGTATTTATCAAACACATTTGCATTTCCCCTTATTTCGAGCTTATTGGAAAGAACAAGATTTCCGGAAATATTAAAACCCGTAAGGTGTTGATGGCCAGCATTTTCATTCGTGATTACGGCAACATTGGTGTAGGTTGTTTTACCTACTGTAATGGTTGTATCGTAGAGGTAGGTCTGTTCATCATCTCTGGTATTTCTTGAAAACGCCGTTATAAGAATGGAATTACCTTTTTCGAAAAATCGATTATAGGTAACCTCAAATACATCTGAACGTTCCGGCTTTAAATAGGGGTT
>CAILMA010000007.1 GCA_903835145.1 uncultured Bacteroidota bacterium | reverse complement strand
TTTGGTTTCATCACCCCGTCTAACGGTGGCCCGGACATTTTTGTGCACGTATCCGGATTAAGGGATAAAATACGTGAGAAGGACAGAGTGTCATTTGAAGTCCAAAATGGTAAAAAGGGGTTAAATGCGGTAAACGTAAAATTGTTATAATTTACAGCAAGCACACACTTTAATCATTGTAAGACGTGTACTCCACGTCTTTTTTTATTTTTAAAAAGTTCAGTTTTCGTCCCTTCCCACCATCTGATTTTTGCGCTCGTGAACGCATTCTAAATTTTTACTCCACTGCCTATAGATAGAAATGCCGTATATTGTAGGCATTATTGAGATTATTATGGTGAATGTTGGAAAGTATCATACCCTTAAAGTTGTAAAGGAAGTTGGTTTTGGTGTATACCTTGACGGTGGCGAAGATGAAATACTGTTGCCCACAAGGTATGTGCCCAAGGGGCTGAAAACCGGAGATGAAATAAAAGTATTTGTGTACCACGATAATGAGCAAAGACTTACAGCAACTACAGCTACGCCGGTAGGTGAAGTTGGGGACATTGTGATGATGGAAGCAGTTACCATCGCTTCTATAGGCGCTTTCATGAAGTGGGGTATAATGAAGGACGTATTTGTGCCTATTTCTCAAATGTCGTCGAAAATGGTGCCCGGTAAGTCTTACTTCATTTATCTGTTTATTGATGAGCAAACGGGTAGGGTAACTGGTACCGAAAAAATAGATAAATTTTTAAGTAACCATGAGCTTACCGTTCAGGAACATGAGACTGTAGATATTGTTGTTTTCCTGAAAACGGATATTGGTTATAAAGTAATCATAAACAGTAAGCACCTCGGGGTGCTGCATTACAATGAAGTTTTTCAGGAACTAAAGCCCGGCGACAAGCTCAAAGGCTTTGTGAAACACATAAGGCCTGACAATAAAATTGATGTTTCCCTGGGCACTCGCGGCTATGATAAAGTAGTTTCAGAAGAAACAAAATTGATAAACATGCTGGAGGCCAACAGCGGTTACCTTCCTTACAACGACAAGTCTGACCCGGCTGAGATTTACGCCTATTTTGGCGTAAGCAAGAAGACGTTCAAGATGACACTGGGCGCTTTGTATAAAAAGAAGGTCATTGAGTTTACACAAACTGGAGTTAAGCTCATAAACCAGCCATAAAGTGCATGTGCAGAAATTCAGTGCACATTTTTTAGCCTTTCTATCTTGCCTTGCAGCTTTTCGCTTATGAAAAGGCTGTATTAGTGGATCAGTTAATTTAAAATGATGTTTTGGGTGCTGCATTGCATCAAAGAATAATGGATTTTTTGTACCTTTGCGCCACTTTAAAAAAATGATCTTTAATTAATCGTAAAAAATGGATAATGTAAAAGTAGCCATTAATGGCTTTGGCCGCATTGGCCGTCTCGCTTTCCGCCAGATATACAACATGGAAGGCATTGAAGTAGTAGCAATCAACGACCTTACCAACCCTAACGTATTGGCACATCTGCTGAAGTATGATACTGCACAGGGACGTTTCGGTCAGGAAGTTACACATTCCGATAATTCTATAACTGTAAATGGTAAAGAAATTACCATCTATGCACAGAAAGACCCGGCTCAGATACCATGGGGTGCTCATAACGTAGACGTGGTACTTGAGTGTACAGGCTTCTTTACCGACAAAGAAAAAGCTGAAAGTCACATTAAGGCTGGTGCAAAACGAGTTGTAATTTCAGCTCCGGCAACCGGCGAAATGAAAACTGTTGTTTACAACGTAAACCATAGCATACTTGACGGTACCGAAACTGTAATCAGCTGCGCTTCTTGTACTACAAACTGCCTTGCTCCAATGGCAAAAGTGCTGAACGATTCATTTGGCATCTTAAATGGCCTTATGCTTACCGTACACGCTTATACCAACGACCAGAATACACTTGATGCTCCGCACCCTAAGGGCGACCTGCGTCGTGCACGTGCTGCTGCTGAAAACATTGTTCCAAACTCTACGGGTGCCGCAAAGGCAATAGGCCTTGTATTGCCTGAGCTTAAAGGTAAACTTGATGGTTCTGCACAGCGCGTTCCTACAGTTACTGGTTCACTCACAGAGCTTACGGTAATCCTTAGTAAAAAGACTACCGTTGATGAAATTAATGCTGCAATGAAGGCCGCTTCAAACGAAAGCTTCGGTTACAACACCGACGAGATTGTGAGCAGCGACATTATTGGTACTTCTTTTGGCTCTTTGTTTGATGCTACACAAACTAAAGTAATGACCGTTGGCGATACACAACTCGTTAAAACTGTTAGTTGGTATGACAACGAGATGAGCTATGTGAGCCAGCTTGTAAGAACTGTGAAATATTTCGCAGGTTTGATTAAATAAAACCACCCGAAAGGATAAAATAATACAAGGCCCGCACGTTTTTGATGCGGGTCTTGTTGTATTAAGTGTCTGCTGAGTGTAAAGGGGGTATTTTAGTGCAATTTTCAAACCAGCAGACGTTAAAAGTTTAGGTATTTGAGTATTTTTGCCAGACTTCATTTGAATGCTATCGTTCGTTGAACGGCTACAATTTTTATTGATTTTTTTGAAAAAACTACCAAGCAAAATGTCCAGATTTACAGACCACAATTTTAAAAGCCAGAAAGCGCTGATACGCGTTGATTTTAACGTGCCCATAAAAAATGGGGTAATTACAGATGATACCAGAATGACTGCTGCACTGCCAACTATAAAGAAGGTACTTGCTGACGGTGGCGCTGTTATTTTGATGAGCCACTGGGGTAGACCATTGAAAGATATAGAAAAGAAACCCGAGCTTACGCTTGCTGATTTTACATTGAAACCTGTTGCGGAGCATCTTTCGAAGCTTTTAGGATTAGATGTGCAATTTGCTGCTGATTGTATCGGCGAGGACGCCGCGGAAAAAGCGAAAAATTTGCAGGCTGGTCAGGTATTGCTGCTGGAGAACCTTCGCTATTACAAGCAAGAGGAGAAAGGGGATAAGGATTTTGCGGAAAAGCTATCAAAATACGGCGACGTGTACGTAAATGATGCATTCGGTACGGCACACAGGGCACACGCTTCAACAGCAGTTATTGCCCAGTTTTTCCCGGGCGACAAAAAGATGTTTGGCTTGCTGATGGAAGGTGAAGTAGCGGCTGCCGAGAAAGTAATGTTCAATAATCAGAAACCTTTTGTAGCTATAATTGGTGGTGCAAAGGTATCTGACAAGATATTGATCATTGAAAACCTGCTGGACAGGGCTACAGATATCATAATAGGCGGTGGCATGGCCTACACTTTCTTTAAAGCAGAAGGTGGTAAAATAGGCAATTCACTTTGTGAAAACGACAGGCTGGATATGGCATTGGAACTGCTGAAAAAAGCGGAAGAAAAAGGTGTTAGCATACACTTGCCTGCTGATAGTATTACTGCCGATAGATTTGCGGCTGATGCTACTTCCTCTTCAGCATTAAGCAATGAAATTCCTGATGGCTGGATGGGTCTTGATATCGGGCAAATGGCTACAGAGCAATTTAAAAAGATAATAGGGGAGGCTAAAACTATACTTTGGAATGGCCCCATGGGTGTGTTTGAAATGGAGAAATTCCAGCATGGCACTAAATCTATAGCGGAGGCTGTAGTTGCAGCTACGGCTCATGGCGCTTATTCGCTCGTTGGCGGTGGGGATAGCGTGGCGGCGGTTAACAAGTTCCATCTTGCTGATAAAGTAAGCTATGTATCAACCGGTGGTGGTGCTATGCTTGAGTATTTTGAAGGTAAGGAACTGCCGGGAATTGCAGCAATTACAAAAGGATAATATCCGCTTTAAAGTCTTTATAATATAAGTTTGGCACACCAGTTGGTGTGCCAAACTTATTTTATGGAAAGCGCGAAACTTGAAATTTAAACACTGAACTTAATGCCCTGTGCAAGAGGTAATTGATCGCTCCAGTTAATGGTATTCGTTTGGCGACGCATATATGCCTTCCAGCTATCGCTTCCACTTTCACGCCCACCGCCGGTTTCTTTTTCACCACCAAATGCTCCGCCAATCTCAGCACCACTCGTACCTATGTTCACATT
>CAILMA010000006.1 GCA_903835145.1 uncultured Bacteroidota bacterium | reverse complement strand
TTGAAGGTGGTGAGCATCGCAGTGCTGTTTTTTGCCTCTACAAGGCGGCGGGAAACCGTTTTGCGCAGGTTGCTCATTTTCTCCTTGCGGTCTTCGCGCCCGAAAGCAGCATCACCTGTCTTTTTACCGGCGTTGTTTATCGCATCGAGCACATCATGTTTCAGTATTTTACCCTGTGCACCTGTACCCTTTACCTCCGTTGGCTTTACTTGCTTGTCAGTCATTATAGCACTGGCAACAGGGGTGGCCTTCACATCATCTGGCAGTGGTGCTGCAACTGGTTGTGCGGGAGCAGCAGCAGGGGCCGTTTTAGCAGGCTCTGCCTTAGGAGCCGGAGCTGGAGCAGCTGCGGCCGCGCCTTCAGGTTTTGCAGCCGTCTCATCTATGGAGCAGGCTACTTCGCCTATCTTAAGCGTTGCGCCATCGGCGGCAATAATATGTAAGGTACCCGCCTGTTCGGCAGTTAACTCAAATGTTGCTTTTTCTGATTCCAATTCGCAAAGTACTTCATCGCGGTTGGCGTAATCGCCCTCCTTTTTAAGCCACTTTACGAGTGTTACTTCACTTATGGACTCACCAACCGAGGGAACTTTTATTTCTATCATGGGTTATGTTAATTCAGCCCGGCAAAACTACCAAACCGTTCATTATAAATCAAAACTGTGTATCTAAAACGTAAAAAGTTGACCTTGAATTTACTTTAAATTCCCCTTAAACTTTTATCCTTTGCCGTAGTGCTTCATACAAAATCATGCCCGCAGCAACGGAAACATTCAAAGAATCGAAGTTGGAGACCATTGGGATGCGGATCAACTGATCGGCACGCTTGAGTACCTCCTTGCTGATACCAGTATCTTCTGCACCCATTACTATTGCGGTAGGTATAGTCATATCGCTTTCATAAACGGGTACACTACCCTTCATCTGCGTGCCGAGAATCTGTATGCCATTCAGGCGCAGCACATCCATAGCTTGCTGCACAGAAGGTGTGCGGCACAGCAGGATTTTCTTCAACGCACCTGCCGATGTTTTTATGGCTTCTTCGGTAAGCGATGCGGCGTGCGATGTGGGCAGAATCAAACCCTGTGCACCACAACATAGGGCACTCCGGGCAATGGCACCGACATTTCGTACATCGGTAATGCCATCGAGCAACAGAAACAATGGTGTCTGCCCCTGATCTACAATATGCGATATACCGGCCTGCAAATCAATGTATTCTAATAGGGAAGTCCATGCTACAATACCCTGATGCTGGGCCTTGGTCATGTAGTCGAGCTTTTCAACCGGTACCTGACTTACCGGAATATTGAATTCCCTTGCCTTAGCCTTAATAGCAATTATTTCAGGCCCGGTAGCCGTGCGCAGCAGAAATATCTTCTCCACTGCTGCCCCCTGCTCCAGGGCTTCAAGAATCGGCTTCCTGCCTATAAGCAGCGGCAGCGGCCGGGCTGGTTTCGTATTGTTATTGTATTTCAACACGGTAAAATTACAACAATTTAGCCTTTTAAAATGGGTAGGGTGATTTTAAAAATGAGGTAGAAATTTGTCAGTTCGAATTGAATTCGATTGGATTTCAAAAATAGACGATTAAAAGAAACTGTCATCGTTAAAACAAACAAAGCCCAAACTATTTTGTATCGTAACAAGAATATCCAAATATTTGAATAAACAATCGAATACGACTGTTTGTGCTTGCACCATAGCGCGATGATATATTGACAATCATACGATGAAATATTAAGGTAAATAAATTTGAAGCTCTACTTTGCGGTTAGAA
>CAILMA010000005.1 GCA_903835145.1 uncultured Bacteroidota bacterium | reverse complement strand
TATTGAGAACCCTGAAAATGCTTTGTTTTTCGCACTCAAGACTAATTTGAGGGATGGTCATGCCTATGTTGCTGATGCTTATGCAAGGGGCGTGAGGAGCTTCGTCGTGGCTCAACAGGTGGATGTCGCCCAGTACCCGTCGGCAGCTTTCATTTTGGTAAAGGATACCTTAGTTGCGCTTCAGGCGATTGCTGCTGCACACCGGAAACTATTCAATATCCCTGTCATCGGCATCACCGGTAGCAATGGGAAGACGGTAGTTAAAGAATGGCTTTATCAGTTGCTTGGCAACCATTTTAATGTGGCCCGAAGCCCCAAGAGCTATAATTCTCAGGTTGGAGTACCACTATCTGTGTGGTCCATGAATGCCGAAAGTCAGCTGGGTATTTTTGAGGCTGGTATATCACAGCCAGGGGAGATGGAGAAGCTTGAAAAAATCATTTACCCCACCATTGGCATATTTACCAATATAGGCGAGGCGCACAGCGAAG
The DNA here is from genome assembly GCA_903835145.1 of uncultured Bacteroidota bacterium. Lineage (GTDB taxonomy): Bacteria > Bacteroidota > Bacteroidia > Chitinophagales > Chitinophagaceae > Flavipsychrobacter. The sequence continues at coordinate 8,490 of CAILMA010000005.1, read as the reverse complement.
GCTTTATGAATGCGCGGCAGAAGATCAATGAAAAACTGGTACTTTTCCGCCATGCCCGCTACCTTATTTATTGCCACGACCACGCACGCCTCAATGAGTGTATTGTACCCTACATGCACCACGTAGGCGGCGGCCGAAATGAAGAGTCCCTTGAGCTCTTCACCTGGTCGGCGAAGCAGGAAGCGGACCTCAGGGTTTTGACAACCAATAAACAGCCCGGTAAGACAGAAATTACGGCTTTATATAAGGACGAAAAAATTGCTATTACTATCCCGTTTAGTGATGGTGCTTCTATTGAGAACGCAATCCACTGTTGGTGTGCAGCACTTTTGCTAAAGGTGCCCACAGATGAGATACAGGCTGGTATGGCTACTTTGCAACCAGTTTCTATGAGGTTGGAACTCAGGCACGGCTCTAATGACTGCACCATAATAAATGATGCCTATAATTCTGACCTTACCTCACTTCAGCTTGCACTCGGGTATCTCGATCAGCAGCGGCAGCATACCATGCATACCGTCATCATGTCTGACATGCTGCAGATGGGTAAGCGCGACTTGGACCTTTATGATGAGGTTGCGGCACAGATAAGCCGCAGGAGTATTCAAAGGTTTATAGGTATAGGGCCGGCATTGTATAAAAACAAAGCATCATTCAGGAAATATAAAAAGCTAAGGAGTATATTTTTTAAATCTACGGCTGACTTTCTGAAGAATTTCCACCTGCTCACGTTTAATAAAGAAGCCATACTGCTTAAAGGTGCTCGTGTATTTGCATTTGAAAAGATTGGGCTGCTGCTTGAGCAGCAGATACACCAAACTGTGATGACCATCAACCTCTCGGCATTGCGGCAAAATCTCGATGTTTTCAGACGGGAGATACTTGCCGGGGTGAAAACTATGGCAATGGTAAAGGCTTTTGCCTACGGAAGCGGCAGCTATGAAATAGCAAGCCTTTTGCAACATGCGGGCGTGGATTACCTTACAGTAGCTTATACTGATGAGGGCATTGCGCTGCGAAAGTCGGGCATCACACTACCTATAATGGTAATGAGTCCGGATGCAACATCTTTCGACCGTATGATAGCCTGGAAGCTGGAGCCGGAGATCTTTAATTTCCGTTCGCTGGAGGCATTTACAAAAATCGCCACGACGCTACAGGTTGAAAACTACCCTATACACATCAAGTTAGATACTGGTATGCACCGGCTTGGTTTTGGGGTGGAAGACATACCGGAGCTCTGCGTTCGGCTTACTGATAGCCAAGTGTTGTATGTAGCCAGTATATTCAGTCACCTTGCCGCCAGCGATGACCCCGAACAGGATGATTTTACCCTATTGCAGGGTGCACGTTTTGAAGAAATGAGCATGAAGCTTAAAGAGGCATTGCCTTATTATCCCCTCCGGCACCTTTGTAATTCTTCGGGCATTGTTCGCCACAAGGGGCTACACTACGATATGGTGAGGCTCGGCATCGGGCTTTATGGTATTGATGGCAGCCACGTGCTTGATGGGCGCCTGCAGCAAATAAGTACGTTAAAGACAATGATAGCGCAGATACGAACTGTGCCTGCAGGGGAGAGTGTTGGCTATGGGCATAAAACGATAGCGGAAAAAGAAATGCGCATTGCTACCATATGCATTGGGTATGCCGATGGCTACCTAAGGGCCCTCGGTAACAGCAAAGCTTATGTTTTAATCAATGGTGTTCCGGCTCACACTATCGGCTCTATCTGCATGGATATGTGTATGGTGGATATCACTGGTATTCCTGATGCAAAGGAAGGCGATGAAGCCATTGTTTTCGGAAATGATCTATCCGTAACCCAGCTTGCCGAGTGGGCAGGTACAATACCCTATGAAATAATGACAGGGATTTCGCAGCGGGTAAAACGCGTTTACATCAATGAATAGATTTACTGTCACAACAACATTATTGCAGCGGCTTTCCTGAAAACGGGAGCCGTTTTTTTGTCAATTTGGGGCGGGTTGGCATTGACATCTTTCCGGCTTTCCCAGGTGGCTTATCAGATTGCCCGTGCCACTTTGCTTGATATGCCACATTTTTATTTATGAATTTCTATCCATGAAAAATCTATATTTGTAGGTTATAACAGTAGCGGGCTGCGGTCTGTTTTTTGATTTGTGTTTTTAATTTAATATAAATGCCTATTCAGTATATTCAGCATTTTTTAAAATCCCGGTTCCGGGCTTTATTAATTTGCCTGATGTTAGTGTGTTTTTCTTTTGTTTCAAGGGCTTCTCACATTTTTGGTATGGACCTCTACTATACCCATGTAAGCGGCAATACCTACACTGTTTACCTTGCTGTTTATGGAGATTGCGCAGGAGCCGCATTTTCTACTTTGCCGGGTTCATCTCCGGTTGTGGGGGTTTATAATGGTGGTAGTTACCATTCTACGCTTAATTTATCAGTGCAGTCGCCTTCAAGCGGGGTAGAAGTGACCCCGGTTTGTCCGGCAGATGCGGGCAATACCACTTGCACCAATCCGTCTAACCCGCTTCCCGGCATTAAGAAATTTTTATACGCCGCCAACGTCACACTACCCGGCGCCTCGTCGGTTTGGAGGTTCGTGTTTGGTAGCGGTATGGGGGGCTCAGCAACCGCTGGCAGGAGTGGTAGTATTACCAATATCACCTTCGGCTCCTCGGGCTCACCCATTGAGCTCGTTGATACGCTGAACAACACCACAACTGCTAATTCGAATGCCGTTTATACCACTATTCCAACACCGTTTTTTTGCATCAGCTCCCCGGCTAACTATAACCCCGGCTCAGTGGACCCTGATGGAGATAATCTTTCGTTTTACCTTGTTCCGGGTATAGATGCCTCCACCGGGAGCAGTGTAAACTATGTGTGGCCTTACACGCCTACAGCTCCCCTCGGCGTTTCCTCTGGTACATTTTCATTCAGTACAGCAACCGGGCAAATGTCGTTTATACTCAATATTGTGCAAAAGGCCCTTGTGGTTTATAATGTACGGGAGACAACTGCAAGCGGGGTGCTGAAAGGGACAAGCCAACGGGAAATGACGATGGTAGTACTAAGCCCATGCACCAATACTGCACCTACAGGTGGCCTCAGCTCAGCCTCGGCGGGTACTATTGCGAGCAGCACGCAGCTCAATATTTGCAATTCTGTCGATACATTTTCATTTCACATAAACCCTACCGATGCTGAGCATGATAGCATTACAATGTCGGTCGCAGGATTGCCCGCAGGTGCAACTTTTAGTATAGTAAATAACAATAGCCGCGCGCCACTGGGTACATTCACATGGGAGGCAAGTACTACCGCCCCGGGTACTTACACTTTCTTCGTCACTTATCAGGATAATGGTTGTCCCCTTGTTGGTAAGCAGACCATTGCCTATTCTATCACTATAATGCCTACCCCGGGTGAATCTGTTGCAATTGTGTCACAACCCACCTGCTTGCGGAAGGGTATCATCACTGTTACACCAATTGGTTCATTCAGTCCGTTTACCATCACGGAGCTTGCTGGTTCATCTACCGTGCACACTTTTACGGGTGTTACCGGCACGCAAACCGATTCGCTCAATCCCGGTACCTATACCATAAGGATTTACAATCCTGACTTTTGCTATAAGGATACCGTCATAACTTTAATTGCTCCAGCCCTGCCTACCGGCTCCGTATCGCTCTCAACTCCCGGTTGTCCCGGAGCAGCTACGGGCAGTCTTACAGTTAGCGGGACAACGGGGGCCACACCTTTTCAATATTCAGTTGGTTTTGGTTCGTTTACTACCTCCGGTGTTTTTTCCGGGCTCGCAGCAGGCACTTACACAGTTCATATTAAGGACGCTAACGGGTGCATAAAAGATACCACGGTTGTGTTACCTGATGCACCGCCTATTTTAGAGACTTTTTCAATTCAAAAGCCCCTCTGCGACACTTTCAGCAATGGCATTGTTATCATTCATGCCTACAACAGCACTGCGCCTTATACGTTTGCCGTTGGCACTGGTAGCTACACCACCAGCGATACTTTCAGCAGCCTGAGCGCCGGTACCTATGTGTTTCACATTAAAAACAGCCGGGGGTGTATTGACGATACTACGCTTACACTTACCGATTCTACTACATTGCACGGCTCAATTAGTATTTCATCTATTCTTTGCAATGGAGGGAGCGCATCTGTTACTATAAGCGGCACTTCCGGATTTGCACCTTACACGTACAGTTATAACAGCAGCTCATTTGTTTCAGCAGGGTCATTTTCAATGGTTGCCGGTAGTTATACGCTGCATGTGAGAGACACAGAGGCGTGTTACTTTGATACCACAATCAGTTTAACCCAACCAACACCCATCACAATAAGCCCGTCCATTCGTCCCATTTCCTGCAATGGCTCTACTAACGATACTGTTGTCATTGCCGCCAGCGGTGGTACACCCCGATATACATATACCGCTGATGGAGGCTCCTACACCACTTCTGATACTATCCGTTCGTTAACGGCTGGAACGCACGTACTTTATGTTAAAGATGCCAATGGATGCATTTACACAGATACTATTAATGTTACTGAACCCTCAGGTATTGGCATAGATTCTGTGCTGCTGGTATCACCCACCTGTCATGGCGGTGCCGATGGTGCCATTCGCATTTATGCTTCTGGTGGGGTACCCGGATACACCTATGCGCTCAACAGTGGAGCATTTAGTGCATCCTATGCGGCAACAGGCCTTACTGGTGCCACTTATATATTGCACATCAAAGACGCACATGGATGTATTAAAGATACGACCGTCACACTCAGCCAACCGGGCGCCATTTTCCCGACGGCTTCGGTAACAGAATCTTCCTGCGCTACGTTGGACAATGGCTTTGTGAGCCTTGCTGGTAGCGGTGGTACTCCCGGCTATACCTATGCGCTCGGCAGCGGTGGATACAGCGGTGCCGGGAACTTTTTCTCTTTACCTGCCGGCACTTTTACCTTTCATATTAAAGATGCCCACGGCTGTATTGCAGACACTTCTATTACCATCACCAACATTTTCCATATCAGCGGCCTATTCATAATCACACCGCCGGCCTGTTTTGGCGGCGCCGATGGGGTTGTGACAGTTGCTTGTGCGGGCGGCACTGCACCCTATATATTTGCGTTCGGTTCGTCAGCCTATACCGATACCACCACTTACAATTCACTTGCTGCGGGAACCTATGTGTTTCACATCAGGGATTCTATTGGCTGCATCGGTGATACTTCAATCGCAGTAACCCAACCGGATTTCCTGACTCCGGTCCTCACTTTTTCTCAGCCCACTTGTTTCGGGATGTCAAACGGAGTTATAGGGCTTGCAGGTGCGGGCGGCACACCATCCTATCAATTCGCCCTCAACAGTTCAGCCTTTGCGTCCGTAAGCTCGTTCCCGGGGCTGCCTGCGGGTGTGGATACGATTACTGTTAAAGATGCACACGGTTGTGTGCACGATACGATTGTCACCATGGGGCAGCCAGCCCCCCTCGGAATTACCAACCTAACAATCACAGAAGTAAGTTGTAATGCAGGGAATGACGGTATAGTAGCTATAGCTGCTACCGGTGGCACACCGGCGTATAGGTATGCGGCCAACTCTTCCGCTTTCCAGACCAGTAACATCTTAACGGGTCTCAGTGCAGGACTGGTCACCATTCGCCTAAAAGACAGTAACGGATGTGAGGTTGACTCCTCGATAATGCTCACCCAACCCGCTAAACTGTGGTTTGGCAGTGTAGCGATAACCAACCCAACCTGTCAGGGTTATCCTGATGGCGGAGTAGTAGTAGCGGGTGCGGGCGGCACCACTCCATATACCTTTTCAAAAGATGGTTTCAGCTTTACCACAAATACTTACTTTGGCGGATTGAAGGAGGGCATCGACACGTTCTATATTTCAGATGCGCATCATTGTACTACAGATACTGTTATCAACTTAGTGGGGTATCCCCATATCAACATTGATAGCATCATTTCCAATCTCTATTGCTATGGTACGGCTACGGGAGACGTAACAGTTTATGCAACGGGTGGGGTGCAGCCGCTATTCTACGGGTTCAGTGATTCTGTGCAGCACCCGGCGCCCAACGAGTTTAGCGGGGTGCATTTTGGGTATTATACCGTTACAATCACTGACAGCAAGGGCTGTACCAAGGACAGTACGTTCTTCATCAGGCAGCCCGATTCTATGATGATCATTACCACAGTAACGCCCAACGAATGTATAGGCAAGGAAGTACACGGTACCATTACGCTCGATATTTTGGGCGGCACCGCACCATTTAGTTACCTATGGAGTGTCGATTCTGCAACAACTCCCTACCTGAAAGATGAGCCAAACGGAATTTACACGGTAACGGTTACAGATGGGCACCAATGTACCAATTCTACATCGGCCAAAATAAGCTATGACGATTGCTGTATTCCTTTTGTGCCTAATTCTTTTACGCCCAATGGAGATGGGAACAACGATGAATTCAGGGTAAAGTTCAAGGGCGATCTTACTATTATTCAGTTTGCAGTGTTCGATCGTTTTGGTGAACGGTTTTTTCTATCGGAATATTCCGGCCGTGGCTGGGATGGCACTTATAAGGGCGTGCAGGCAGAAATTGGTACCTACTACTACTACGTCCGCTTCATTTGCGGCAACGGATCAGACAAGGTGCAGGAGTTGAAGGGCGATGTTATATTGATCAGGTAGCGGCATACTTAGGCGAATCACACTCCGTTTTTGCTTATAGGCAGTTGCGCAAATGCAGCATATGCATTGTTTGCCTTCATCCAAAAGTAAAACCTCCCGGCGTTGCCACACGGGAGGTCGAAATTCGGTAAAAAATTGAATGCTAAGAGTGCATAGCTGCACCGATGATAACGGCAATAATTGCGATACCATAAATACAAAGGAGACACAAAATAAGTATCCCCATGTACTTAAACATATTCTTAAGATGGTTAAACGACTCGTTGAATAGTTGTTTGTTGTTGGTTTGCAAGGCTTGCTTTACTCCGGTGGAATATTTAAAAAGGGAGTATGTTGGATAAATATAAAAGCTACCTCCCAAAATATACACAAACATAAGGCCAACGCCACCGAGTGCGGCAAGACCTGGGGATGTAAAGGTATTTGTGTTTTTTAACGCAAACAAGGAAACTAAACCCAGCAGTGCGAATATTCCCATTATCACAAACCCAACTATAGACAGGAATTTCGTCCAACGGGTCATCTCAAGTAAAGTACCCTTTAATTGATCATCTACTTCTAAAGAAAAAATGTTTGAATCTTCATTTTTTGAATTGAAATAATTCATGTCTTTTGGTTTTTAAAGGACAAAGTATATTATTAAACTTTTAGTAAGCTCTTGCAAATAATACCCGTTGAGTTGATGGATTACCACTGAAAACACAAACGCCTGCCTCCAGTTCATTGTTCAGCGGAATGCAGCGAATGGTAGCTTTAGAGGCTTCCTTTATCTTTTCTTCTGTTTCCGATGTACCATCCCAATGTGCAGAAATGAAGCCACCTTTCTCTTCTATGGTGTCCATAAATTCCTGCCAGCTATCCACTTTTCTTATGTTTTCGTTGCGGAACAACAATGCTTTTTTAAACAGATTCTCTTGAATATCTGTGAGCAATTGCATGGTATGCGTAAGCAGCGTGTCAACAGCAATAGATTCTTTGTGCTTGGTATCTCTGCGGGCTATTTCCACCAGGTTATTTTCTATATCGCGTGCACCGAGGGTTATCCTCACAGGTACTCCTTTAAGCTCGTACTCCGCAAATTTCCACCCGGCACGGGTATTATCATCGTTGTCAAATTTCACTCTTACTTTCTGCTCCCTGAGTTGCGACATAAGCTCTTGTGCAATCTGGTTTATACGGGCCGTTGTTTCAGCGTTCTTGTTGTAGATAGGCACTATCACCACCTGCAAAGGTGCTATTTTTGGTGGCAGCACAAGGCCTTCGTCATCGCTGTGTGCCATAACCAGAGCACCTATAAGGCGGGTTGATACCCCCCAGGAGGTAGCCCAAACGTAAGATTTTTTGTTGTCCTTATCCTGGAAAGTAACATCGAAAGCCTTAGCAAAATTTTGTCCCAGAAAATGGGAGGTGCCGGCCTGTAATGCCTTGCCGTCCTGCATCATTGCCTCAATGCAATAGGTCTCTTCTGCACCCGCAAAACGTTCGTTAGCGGTCTTTACGCCGCGAACGACAGGCATCGCCATATAATCCTCAGCGAATGAAGCATAAACTTCAAGCATTTTCTCTGTTTCCTCTATAGCTTCTTCGCGGGTGGCATGTGCTGTATGTCCTTCCTGCCATAGGAACTCTGTTGTTCTCAGAAACAGTCTTGTGCGCATTTCCCAGCGTACAACATTAGCCCATTGGTTAATGAGCAAGGGCAGGTCGCGGTAACTTTGTATCCAATCCTTATAGGTATTCCAGATTATGGTTTCGGATGTAGGCCT
>CAILMA010000004.1 GCA_903835145.1 uncultured Bacteroidota bacterium | reverse complement strand
GTGCAATTTCACCTGATGGATTACTTGACGAGTAACCAGTATTAATAAGGTATTGACTACTAAAAGTCATCTTACTCATATCAACGCTACGGCTCAGGTAACCACCAGCAAAACCAACTGACAAGTAAGAGTTGTGCTTATCATTCATTGCCTTATTGTAGGCTATTGCAGGATAAACCTCCGTACTGGTGAAGTTAATAGAACCAGCCTTATCGTAATAAGCCCCAAGACCAATACTAATGTAGTCAGGTACATTGTGACTTACCAAAATCCTGGTTTCTGCTGAAGCTGCTACAGTGGAAAAAGGAGTGATGGATGCCCATTGGGTACGGTCGTCTATCCCAATTTTGAAATCACCACTAAATATCCCGGTAAGGGCAGGGTTACGCAGAATTGAATTTTCATAAAACTGAGAAAAATGTATATCCTGTGCATGGCTGATACCACCCAAGGCTAACATAACTCCCGTTGCAACTATTTTTAAATGATTCTTCATAAATCCAAAATTCAAATCAAAAAATCAAAATGTCTAAAATATCTATTTTTTGCCTAAGCTGATGTACAATTATCTAACTATTGAAATATCGCCCTGGAAGCTAAAGAGTTCGCCGGTAGTGCACAATACATCAATTTTGTAGACGAAAACATCAGGAGGTAAAACAGAACCTTTATAAGTACCATCCCATCCTGCACCAGGGTCGTTAGAAGAAATGTTAGTTGCCTCATAAACGATTTCACCCCATCTGTTGAACACAGTCATGTGCGCAATATTGCCGAGGCCCTTGCCGCTCACGAAGAACCTGTCATTCACACCATCTCCGTTAGGAGTGAAAGTGTTAGGAATGAATATCTGGCTGCTTTCACAAAGCACTGTAATAGTTACATCGCCTTTACCAGTACAACCTTCCTTGGTTGTTGCTGTTACTGAGTAGGTAGTTGTAACCAATGGTGTAGCTATAGGTCTTGGACAATCGAAGCAAGTAAGTGTTTCATCGGCCGGTGTCCAGGAGTAATTGGTAAGGTGCACCTCGTTTGACGGATTAGCAAACAACTGTACGCTATTACCCGCTATTATTGAAACGTTGGCAGGCATAGTGAGCAACGGCAGCGGTATTACATTTACAGTAACATGAAGTGTGTCTTTGAAGCAGACGTTTTCAGTGATGTAAACCGTGTAGGTAGTTGTCACCGCAGGTGTAGCAATTGGGTCGTAAATGGTAGGATCACTCAAACCTGTAGTTGGTCTCCAAATGAAACTAACTCCACCTGTAGTTGACAGATGAGCAGATGTACCTGCGCAAATGTTGGTATCAGTTGAAATGCTGGTCATTGTAGTATCAAATACAGTTACTGGTACAATGATCGAATCTCTACAACCAAATTTAGAGGTACCTGTAAGGGTATAAACGAGGTTGGTAGGTATAGAACATATAGGGTCAGCGCACGAGTCGCAACTCAAACCTGCGAGTGGTTTCCAGACATACGATGCAGCACCTATAGCATACAAGTGTGTTGTATCCTCATGGCGGCAAATATAAGCAGGGTTGTTCGGCAACACGTGTAATACAGGAGATGGATTAACTGTAACCTTGAAGCTGGTAATTGCGGCGCAACCGGCAGCATCAGTACCACTTACAGTGAATGTCTTGGTGGATGTGATACAAACAACGTTGGTATCGCACACTGCGCAAGAAGTACCGGTACCGCTCCATATATAAGATGCGCCAGGCACACCTGTTACAATCAGCGTATCGCACAAGCCAATACACATACTGTCTCTGCCGTGAACTGCAATGTGCAATTCAGGATCAACGGTTACAGTAGTAGTTGCAGAATCTATACAACCGTGTGGTGAAGTACCGATAACGGTGTAGGTAGTAGTAGCCAATGGCTGAACAGATACATAGGCAGAGTCACCGGGATTGTAATAAGTGATGCCGTAAGACGGATTCCAGGTGTAGTGGCTGGCACCGGTTGCAATAAGCGTTGCGGTACTGTCATAACACAAAGTAGTCAGGTGATTAACCCCTACGAAAGGCAAAGGATATACACGCAATGAATCTGGGTAGTTGATGCGCACAGCACATGTACCATTCTGTATGATAACTGTTGGAGGGCAATAAGTACCCGGAGTAGCATAGTTAATAGTAAATGAAGATGTCGTGGTTGTAGTATCGCCGCTTGGACAAAGTGACCAAATGTAATTGGCACTTGATGGTATAACACCGGTGTCAACGAAAGTTACGGTAACAGGTATTGGGTTACAGCCGCTATCAGGGACTACAGTGATATAACCTGCAGGACCACCAATGATGTAGTTGTATTGAACAGTATCAGAGCAACCTACTGATGTTGTACCAATCATTTTCACATTCACATTGCCGCTAGTTGTAACAACATCGCTTAAGAATGGACCTGAGAAAGTATCTATACCGCCACCACCGTAGCTTACTATCCACTTATAAGTATCGGTAATAACATCGGCAGACAAGCCAATGTTTAATGGAGGACAGCTAATAGGGCTTACATCGCCTATGTTATGAGAAGACAAGGATTGTGGACCAACATGCATTGAAATTGTGCCAGAGGTATCTGTGCAACCAGCTGGGTAGCCAGACCCTGCAGTACCATGTTTGAAGATAGCACACTCCACTGAGAAGGGACCATTTGCAGTAAACATGTGCATAATGGTTTGTGCCGTATCAGATGCTGTAGTCCAGTGTGCTCCACCATCGAAGCTCCAGGAATAAGAACAATCAGTAGAAGTATCTGTGAAGTAAACTGGTAAGCCTATACATACCTGCTTGCCTGAATCGGCAGAGGTGATGTAGGTTGATGGCTTGACCGCATGAACATAGTGGGCAAAGTCGCTTTGGCAATATCTGTCAGAGTCGCTCAACTTAATGTGATAGTAACCAGCCGGAGCAAACGTCGCTGTTGCTGTGGTTCCCGATATTACAACCGGGGTAGACGTAAGACTACTGCCTGAAACAGGAGGGAATGCGTTAAACGTCCAGTGACGGCGTGCATTTATAGCAATTACATCGCGACTTGTGTCAATAAAGGTCACTGTTTCACCGGAGCATACGAGTGTATCAGATACTGAGAAACCACCAATTGGAGAAACAACTGTCACACGCTTGCGGGTTGCAGTATCCCGACAACCAGAGCCATTAACTACAATTACCGTATCCCAGTAATTGCCAATTGATGTAAAGGTGTGCGTAGTAGTCGAGTCAAGTTGTCCCATACCGGCAAGTGAAGTATGCACTGACGGTGAACCATCACCGAAATACCAGTAATAGTCGTTGAAAGATGTTGTATCTGGATTCAATGGCCCAAAGTAGGTATCCATAGAATTCACACATATCGTATCACTGGTAATAGTCCAGTTTAAAACGGGCTTACCAATGTGGATCGTTAAATGAGAAGCATTACCACAATGATGGTAAACATCACCGGAATCGAGCGCAATAATGTCTACATTTCCGGTGAAACCAGTTCCAAAATTATGCCATATAGGATTGGTTGTATCTCGCGCGGCGTGGCTGCCTCCGAAATACCAAGTATAATTTCTTACTGAAGAAGTATATGACGTATTTAAAGTAAATTTCACAGAATCTCTGTTGGTACAACTTTCCTGATAGGAAATGGTACCTGTATCGGGGCGCAGCACATTTACTGCGAATGTATCGTAGGTAGAACAACCATTTACGGTCATGATAACTGATCCGTAGAAATGATCAACAAATGGCGTAGGAATAAAGAATTTGGCTGATGTCGTATCTTCTGTAGCCGAATCTGCACTATTAAAATTGTAATTGGCCGACCCAGTATGTACAAACCACTGTGTGTAGGTACAATTGGTGCAGCCGTCATCGAATACGACCACAGTACCTGGGCAAATAGTGTCAGCCCGAGGCCCGCCTACGGCATTCTGAAAACCATTAATACTTCCATTAGGCAAAACACCACCTGCTCTAACACTATCTACAAAAATGCCGGAACAGCCGCCCATAGAAGCAGGAAGGCTCCAATAATAATAGAGATAATGGTAACCATGGTGTTGGTAACCGCCTGAATACGAAGTATCTCCCGCAGTGGTGAAACTAACAGCCGAATCGGTGCAACTAAGGCAAACCCATGAAGAAGTATCGTACTTAACGGAATCTAAGCTATAAGGAACTGTAGAAGGCTCACCAGTAAAGTGCCAACCCACATGCAGCGGGTGACCAGCGCTAACGCAACCTGAGTCAACATCCAGCGCTACGGCGAAATGAGGCTCTTCAATAATAAGGTGGTTAGAATCAATCATGGTATCGGCGCAGCCAAATGAGTTGCGAACGATAAGCGTATCAGTGAAGGCACTATCAGTACCAAAACGACCCGGGCGGGTATGGTAAACGTGAGTCGGACTGCCTAAAGACGCACCAGATGTACTTAAGCCATCGCCAAACAACCAGGTATACGTAAGACCAGTTGATGGTGTAACTGTACTGTGGAAATGCTGTGTAACAGGAGTATCGCAACGGAATGCAACGTCTTCCCATACTGCACTGATAGATGGCGAAGGACGAACCCAGAATGTTCTGAAATCGAATGATGAACAACCAGCTGCATTTGTTACATTATCGGTAACCGTAAAAAGACCTGAACCGTTCACCGTAAAAGTTGCCGGGTTTGTACCGGCTACGCTATCTACGCCAACACCCCCTTGAGAAATAACGAAGTTGTAAGTTACCGCGGTACCACCAATGTAAGACGAATCAGAAAACGTAATTGATGCGCCAGAGCAGATAGTATCTGCTGCTGTGCCTAACGCAGGCAATGCACCGAGTGTTGCCTGGAAGTTACCTATGTAAACATCTGAATCATGTGCAATTCTGGAAACACAACCAGCCGAAGAAATGGCAAGAAGCGTATCGGAAACATAACCAGTAGTAGAAGAAGCGTAAGTTTGTGTATAATAAGGAGTAGATAAATTTCCAGAAGTAGAACCATCACTAAAATTCCACCTATAAGTAGTAGCGCCAGTTGTGCAGGAGGCATCGAAACTTACTGTATCTGCGCTACCACCACAAAGTGCGGTAGTATCCATTTTGCGAAAACAAGCAACCGGAGCAGCCTGAATTTTTATATATGTCGTTTTTGAGGCATAGCCAGAGCAACCGCAGTGGTTAGAATAAACCATGCTGATTGGGTAGGTGCCGGGAGCAGTAAATGTATGTGTAACAGAATAACCTGTAGGATAAGTACCATCAATAGCCCAGTTGATAGAATAACCGCAGGTAGTATCAGCATTGGTAGAATTAGAAATGAAAGTTATTGTCTTTGGAGCGCAGGATAAGATAGTGTCGGTGCCGGGTGACAAAGTGGTAAAATCAACTATCGGCGCAGCGTGCAGGATTACATAACTGGTGCGGGTAGTAGTAAAAGATGCCCCACCACAACCGGAAACCGTAACGGATACATCAAAAGTATCAGCAAAAGGGAAGGTCATGAATAAGGAACTGGCTGATGAAGTGATTGTAGTATCGCTGCTTCCACTGCCAAATGTATGTGAATGAGAATGGATATCCCAAATATAAGAAGGTGTACCGCTGCAACCACCAGAAATCGTAGCATTGAAATAGAAACCCCCGGCGGCTGAGTAACAACCAGTATAAGACGATGATGAAAACGTACTGCAACTAACGGTCACTGATTGGGCACGGACCAGAACTGGGTTTACAATAAGACAGAGTAAG
>CAILMA010000003.1 GCA_903835145.1 uncultured Bacteroidota bacterium | reverse complement strand
TTTGTTGTCGATGGAGAAGAATATCCTACCCTTTGGGTCCACCGTAATCATCATGATGTCTACGTCGGGAAGGGTGATTTGGGAGATGGATGACGGTGTCACCACAACCACCGGCTCGTCCGGCTTGAATTTGGTTGCCAACATGAAGAATGACAGCAGCAGGAAAGCTACATCGCACATCGCCGTCATGTCGATGTTGGTGCTTTTCCGTGGAAGTTTGGCGTGAGGCATAATTTGTTTCTTCTGTTTATTAAGACGCAGGAATTTGTGGATTCCACAAAATTTTTCCCGTTTTTTTTAATTTGGAAGGGAGATTCTCTAACGTAACGGGTTTAACCGATGATGTCTAGAAAATCTCCCTTCCAATAATCGTAATCAAGGCTTATTTGTACTGGGAAGCGAAGCTTTGCGTAAGCGTAAAGCCGCTTTCATCGATACCGTAAGTGATACCGTCAATCAAAGTGGTGAAGAAGTTGTAAGCAATGATGGCGATAAATGAAGTGCTGATACCCAATGCGGTATTGATCAAGGCTTCCGAGATACCGCCGGCGAGTGCACCTGCATCCGGAGCACCTGCGTTCGACATCGCCGCGAATGAACGAATCATCCCCATTACGGTACCGAACAGACCCAACAGGGTTGCGCAAGAAGAAATAGTGGAAAGGAATACCAGGTTTTTCTCCAACATAGGCACTTCCAAAGCGGTTGCTTCTTCAATTTCCTTTTGGATGCTCAATACCTTTTGGTCGGTGTCGATATCGTTGGCCGAAGTCATTTCACGATACTTAACCAAACCGGAACGCATTACATTGCCAACCGAACCTGCTTGTTTGTCGCATTCTGAAATTGCGGCATCCATATTTTTATTCGCAAGGTGGTATTGAACTTTGCGAACGAATTCGCCGCCGTCCATCTTTCCACGTGCCTTGAACACCGTAAGTGCCCTTTCAACGATGAAGCACAGCAGGGTAAGCAGGGTGCCAATCAAAACCGGCACAACGAACCCGCCGGAGTACATCAATCCGAACACATTGCCTTCTTTGGGTTTCATCCTCAATTCCCCGTCTTTAAAGTTACCCGGACTACCCAACACGAAATTGAACACAAGAACGGCCACGGCTACGCATGCGGCAACTACCAGAAAATTGATCAAAAAATTGTTGGTACTTTTCGGCTTACCCGCATGACTTCCTTGGTTTGCGGCTGGTTTCGGTGCGGCTGTTTTTACATCTGCCATAAATCTAATTTTGTTTTTGACTTTTTAGTTGAGTTGTTGCTACTGATTGTGCAATTGCAAAGATATATTTAGCAACCAAAAAAACAATTTGGCCCCCAAAAAAAATGTTCGCGCTTCAGCTCGATACATTTTAAGGGTGGTTTGTCGGTATCGTGATTGCCACTGCATTGTAAGTAACGGGATTGCCGTTGGGATATTGTATGCAAGGCATTGACTTTGTTTTTTTGCCCAGCACCGCTGAATTGTCGGCATGAGGCGGGAAAGTAATGCCTACAACCATTTGCCGTAAGGTTTTGTGTGCCGACCCCAGATTATATAGTTGTTTTTTCGTTTTGGTTTTTGAGAACTTAT
>CAILMA010000002.1 GCA_903835145.1 uncultured Bacteroidota bacterium | reverse complement strand
TCCATCGGCCGTGTCGTTATTCATCAGTCGGCGCACGCGCGAAGCATAACACATACTGCCGTCGTTTCGAATGCCAGAATGGGTCATTACGGCACCTAAGCCGAAAAAACGGTCGTCACCATTCAACAATACCGTTTTAAGAGCCGACGGTTTAAAAATATAGTCAGTGTAAACATCGAAATAAGTATTGATTTTGACGGTGAGCTTTTCATCGGTGGTATACTTGCCGCCTTCGCTGAAATCCTCCGCGTCAACCGTAGATTTTATTTTCGCGTAATGAAACTGGTCTACATTGATGATAAGGATGTCGGGATACTTATCTTTCTTGACGTTCTGCATGAAGGACAAAAAATTGGACACTCCGTGTATCGTAAAGGCCGCATTGTAAAACGATGTGCGGAACATCTTGTCGCGAAACTCCAGCGAGCGTGAAGAGCCCAAGGCCATGACGGTACGTTTGGGGAACGATGCCACATCGAATAATTTCAAAAAGTGGTAGTTGCGCTGGGTGTATTGCAGACCTATCAAGTAATTCCCGTTATTCTTGATGACGGATTTCATGGACCGGAATGCGTCGCCCGACTTATACAGCACCGCAACAGGCAACCCCAATGCCACGAACAAGGGCAGCAAGAATATGCAGATTTTTACAATAAATTTTTTCATCGTTAAAATTGGAAGTATATAAAGCTGCTGTTTCCACCAAATTTGTATAGGGTAACCAGAACCAGTGTGTAATAAGCCGAATAGCGCAACCACTTATTCTTGGGCACCTTCAGCACCCGCTCACTATGCCTCAAATACCAGTCTACAATTATCAAAGGCACTACATAGAGGAACATGACAAGGTTTGCGGGCTTCGAAAAAAAATGTTTGCCTATTCCTGAAATGTATCCTATGGCGATGGAAAGCGTCTTTGCCCTAAAAAATATCCATGCAAACGTAACCAATGCGAACGTGGACAAGACTTGCAGCAATTCCTTGAAGTTGGGCAGCGTGCGGTTCTCAGCAACCACGGTGCCCACATGCACCCTGTTTGCACGGGACAATAACAATGGCAAAAACAACAAGGCGTGAATGCCGCCCCAAAAGATGAAATTCCAACTGGCGCCATGCCAAAAACCACTTACAAGAAAAATGATGAACGTGTTCCTTATGGCCTTAGCCTTGCCGTTTTTTGACCCCCCGAGCGGGATATAGAGATAGTCTCTAAACCATGAAGACAACGATATGTGCCACCTGCGCCAAAACTCGGCAATGTCGCGAGAGAAGTAAGGGAACCTGAAGTTGGATAACAATTCGATTCCGAACAACTTGGCAGTTCCTAGGGCGATATCGGAATAGCCGCTGAAATCGCAATATATTTGGAAGGAGAACAGAACGATTCCAACGAGGAGCGTGGAGCCCGCGGTAGTCTGATAATGTTCAAAAGTTTTGTCTACCACTTGTGCCAGCGAGTCTGCAATGACGACCTTTTTGAACATGCCCCAAAGCATGAGCCTCAACCCCTCCAAGGCCTGGCCGTAACGGAAGGTGCGCTTGGTTTGCAACTGGGGCAACAAATGCGAGGCGCGCTCGATAGGGCCTGCAACGAGTAAAGGGAAGAAACTTACAAACAGGGCATAGTCGACAAAACTCTTTACCGGGTCGAACTTGTTCCGATAGATATCGAAGACATAGCTCATGCCATGGAATGTGTAAAACGAAATCCCAACGGGTAGCGCCAGCTTCAAGAGGTAAGGAGAAAAATGCAAACCTACAGAACCCAAAAACGTCTGGGTCTCGACAATGAAGAAATTGTAATACTTGAATATACCGAGAACCAACAAGTTGTTAGCCACGCTCAGCCATAAGTACAACTTCTTTTTATGGTCGGCAACGTTGTAAACCTTGAAACCGAAATAGTAGTCAATAAGAGTAGACAAAATCAAGAGCCCCAGAAATCGCCAGTCCCACCAGCCGTAAAACAAGTAGCTCGCCAATAGCGCGAACAAGTTCTGAATACGCAGCGTCTTATTGAACACCCACCAGTACAAGGCAAATACTATGGGTAAAAACACGAGAAATATGAAAGAATTGAAAAGCATAAATCAGACGGTCGACCCGGATTTCTGCAAATAAAATAAATTTTCTTTCAATATTAAAAATTTACATTTTTTATATGTACAAATTTTGTTTTGAATAAGCTATAAATCGTGAATTTTTTTCAGGAATTTGCTTTAACCGTTAATTCGAGGAACCTTCTATCAATGTTAGCAGAAAGCAGCCCTTTAGGTGCAATGAAGAACGCACTACAACATATTATAATACTTTCTAAATTGCACAAATACACCACGTATAAAAATGAATTGACGACCGTTGACGGG
>CAILMA010000001.1 GCA_903835145.1 uncultured Bacteroidota bacterium | reverse complement strand
GATCAATTTATGAAACTCTTCGGCCACCATTGGGGGTGTTATCGTATCGTTCTTGCCCCATATAAGACAGGTAGGGGTAGTAATGGTGTTCAGTTCGTCGCCAAGATTATTTTTAATGGCCGACCGCGCCAATGCGATGATTTTCAAGGCTTTCATCCTTGTATTCACAATATCATACACCTCATCAACCAACTCTTTCGTAGCTACATTAGGGTCATAGAACGTAAGTTCTGTTTTCTTCCTTATGTACTCCCTATCACCTCTTTTGGGATATGTTTCACCCATGCCATTTTCAAAAAGGCCGGAGCTACCGGTAAGTGTAATTGATTTTACGCGCTCAGGATGCTTGAGCGTATAAAGCAGCCCGACATGGCCACCCAAAGAATTGCCCAGCAAATGAATGTTTTCCAGATGATGATGGTCAATAAATTTAGTAACAAACCTTGCAAGGCCGGCTACGCTGGTTTCGAGTAAAATCAAATCAAAAAGGGGCAACAAGGGTATAATAACCTTGTGCGTATTCTTAAAATGATCAACCAGGTCTTTAAAATTGCTTAATGCACCAAATAATCCATGCAATAACACTAACGGCTCCCCATTGCCTTCTTCCAGGTAATTAAATTTTCCTGAATGTTTGATTTCGTAGTCCATTCACTATTGTGTACTAATTCTGCTAAAGTACTATAACTGAATAAAAACGACAAAAGTATTCCAAAGAAAGTTTGGTTGTAAGGGAAGAAATGATAAAGATTTTCGAAATAAAACGACTTTCTATACCACAAAGTGACAGAAGTTACATGTTTAATTTATCAGTTTTTACCTACAAAAAATACAAACGGCATGTTAACGGAGTCTGCGAGTGCGGCTCTCACTTTGTTTTCTTTTTTAATAACTCTATATTTCTGGAGGTCAATGACTTCGAGCGAGGCCGCGTATTTTTTGCTTAGGTTATTGCGACGGAGGTAGGATGCCAGGAAAACAGCCGAAGAAACATCAGCAGCTATGATGTTTTTTACGTAATTGAGCCATATGTTTTCTTCCTGCCACATTTTTTTAGTCGTTAGTACTTAGTCGAAAGTACTTAGTCGAAAGTATTTAGTAGTTAGTCGAAAGTACTTAGTACTTAGTCGAAAGTACTTAGTACTTAGTCGTTAGTACTTAGTTGAAAGCTACTATTACTTGGCTGATAGTTGTTTGTTTCAGGTTTTGAGGGTTTATTTACCGGTGGCGATATTTTACGCGCTTGTAACCTGCCATTATATCAGACCCGCAACCGCATTTTTTACTGCTGCTTACACACCCTTGTACTAAACCTGCCAATAAGATTCCCAAAAAACTATAAACAATTATTCTGCCCGCTTTATTTCTCATAACTTTTACTTTTGTAAAAATACGCATTATTGTCTAAAAATAAACCAGCACGGGTTTTGGTAGCACCACTTGACTGGGGGCTGGGGCATACCACCCGCTGTGTGCCCATAATACGCTGGCTACAGCGCCAGGGCCATGTTGTGGTGGTAGCCGGCAATGAGGCACAGCTATCTTTTATAGATAAAATCTTTAGTGGTATTGAAAGAATTCATCTTGAGGGGTACAACATAAGGTACGCGCAAAACGACCGTATGGGTAAGGCTGTCTTGCTGGGGCAGGTGCCGGCGATATGCATTAGTATTAAAAAGGAGCACCTGTGGCTTGAGCAAAATATAAAAACCATTGCGCCTGATTTTATCATCTCTGATAACAGGTATGGGCTGTATTTTAAGGGCATACCAAGCATCATTCTCACCCATCAGCTGATGGTACAAACCGGTATGGGCAACCTTGCCAACCAGCTCACACAGAAACTGCATTATAACTTCCTGAAACACTTCGATGAAGTCTGGGTACCCGACGTGGAGATAAGCCCCAACCTCAGTGGCGCACTTGCGCACTGCGACAAGCTACCAGCTACTACAAAGTATATTGGTTTGCTTTCCCAATTCGAGGGATTACCAGATAG